>JBIKMF010000084.1:0-12588 GCA_044359425.1 Phycisphaerales bacterium | reverse complement strand
GGCGGCGCGCGGGATGGTGAGGCGGACTGCCGCGATGGTGGAGGATTCGGAGAGGGTGACGAGGGGTTCGGTGAGCAACGCGGGGGCTCCGTGGAATGCCGGGATGGTATGGAGGGCGGTGTGGAAGGGTGTGGCATTCTGGGGAGGGGGAGTGGGGAGTGAACGGGTGCCGCGGGCGCGGGCGAGGTGGTTGACGGGCGAGGAAGAGCGGCCCACTCGTGCGGTTGCACGAGTGCTTTCGCGCGATATCCCCACAACAGAAAACCCCGAGGCACTTGGCCTCGGGGTAGGGGATGAGTGGGTGCGAAGTCGTGGCTGGGTTAGCGACGACGACGGCCGGCGAAGACGCCGGCGAGGCCCAGGAGCGCGGCCGCGCCGGGGGCGGGGACGATCTCGGCGTTGACGGTGAAGATGAGGTCCGCGAAGCTCTCATCGGAGCTGCCGGTGCGGGCGAGGTCTTCGAAGGCGAACATCGTCACGCCGTTGGCGGCGAAGGAGAGCATCTGATCGAACTGGCCCGGGTTCGCGTCGGTGAAGGAGAACAGGGGGGAGCGGAGAGCGCTGTCGCCGCCGCCGAGGCCGGTGGAGTCGGTGTAGAACGCGGCGGGGTCGGCGCGGAAGTTGGCGAGGGTGTTGTCGGGAACGATGAAGAAGACGAGGTCCTGGCCGCCCGAGATGGAGAACGAGGGGGAGGTCACGACGGGATCGACGTTGCGATCGTCGAAGACGAGCGTGGCGCGGGAGGGGCTGAGGGCTTCGGCGGCCCACTGGGCGCGCTGGGTGACGGGGTTGAACCCGATGCCTGAGACGTTCGCGAAACCGAAGGCGAACTCGAACGAGCCGGTGTCCCAGCGGAAGGTGAACTAGAGGTCCACGTTGTCGGAGGGGCCGCCGGGAACCAGGAACGAGGTGGCGGCGTTCTCGGAGGCCGCGTTGCCGGACCCGATGCCGACGAGGTCCAACTGCTGGGGAACGACGGGGGTACCGACGCCGTTACCGAAGTACGTGCGCACGTCGGCGCTTGCGGCACCGGCGGCCAAGGCCACAAGGGCCAAAGCGAAAGTCTTCATCTGTCTCTCCTCTCACAAACACACACGGCGGTCGGCACGTAGACACTACGTCAGATTGCCGCGTGCGTGACGGTATGCTGTAGGATTGACGGCGCGAGGAGCGGATGCGGTTCGGAGTGAGAATTGCGAAGCGTTCGACCGGTACGGGGGTTCTTCGAGGCGCTGGCCCGGGCGTGAAGGTGCGAAAGCGGAACTATTGTGAGGCATGCTTACCCAGTCTTCACATTGCCGCGTGGGGGCATCTGGGTTCGCCTCCAAACAGGGACTTAAGCATGCGAGATCCTCGCTTGGACAGGCTGGCCGACGTGATGGTGCGGTATTGCACGGTGGTGAAGCCGGGTCACTTGGTGACGATCGTCGGCGAGCCGGGAGCGATGGACGGGGTTGAGGCGCTCTTCGAGGCGGTACTTCGGGCGGGCGCGCATCCGTCGTACCACGCCAAGTGTCAGGACTTGCAGGAGTTGATGCTGAGGCACGGCAGTGATGAGCAGGTGCGGCATGTTTGTCCTTTCGAGCGGTACCGGCTTGAGAAGTGCGACGTGCTCTTCGTGTTGGCATGCCCGCGCAACACGCGGTCGATGGGCGCGATCGATCCGAAGCGATCAGCGATGGCACAGGCGGCGCGGCGTGAACTGCTGACGATGTCGCTGAGGCGGCTGGCGGAGGGGGCGACGCAGTATTGTTTGACGGAGATTCCGGGCGAGGCCGCGGCGCAGGATGCGGAGATGTCGCTGAAGGACTATGCGGAGCGGGTGTTTCGGGCGGGGATGTTGCACTTGGAGGATCCGGTTGGCGCGTGGATGCGGTTGCGGGGGCAGAGCGAACGGGCTCTGGAGTATCTACGGCAGCGGAAGGAGATCCGGCTGCGTTCGCCGGCGAGTGACGGGAGTGTTGATCGTCGGAAGCACGAGGGAACGGACGTCACGGTGAATGTGGAGGGGCGTGGGTGGAACAACCACTCTGGGGCGACGAACTTCCCGGATGGGGAGATAGATACGGGGCCGCGCGAGGTGGACGGGGTGGTGAACTTCACGTTTCCCGCGATATTCAAGGGGCGCGAGGTGGATGGGATTCGGCTGAAGTACCGCGCGGGCAAGGTGGTGGAGGCGAGCGCGGTGAAGAACGAGGCGTACCTCATTGCGCTGCTGGAGCAGGATGAGGGCGCGAGCACGGTTGGAGAGTTGGGGATCGGGACGAACTATGAACTGCCGGACATGCTGCGGAACGCGTTCTTCGACGAGAAGATCGGCGGGACGTTTCACATCGCGGTGGGCGCGGGGTATCCGGAGACGGGGAACACGAATCAGTCCGGGTTGCACTGGGACATGGTGAGCGATCTGCGGCGCGGGGGAACGATGCACGCGGACGGGGAGTTGGTGCAGGAGAATGGGAGGTTTTTGAAGGAGGGGTGGCCGGGGGTGTGAGTCCCCCACTGCCGCGAGTTTGGCGAGGGGCGAGGGCGGAGGGATTGCGAAGCGAGTGGAGGATGGCGTTAGAGGGCGCGGATCTGGGCGATGATGCCGGGGTCTTTGATTTCGGTGTCGCGGGCGAGCATGAGGGCTTTGCTGATGATCTCGGCGGTCTTTGGGTCGTTGTCGGCGAAGGGGAGGAAGATGCGGCCGCGGTGCTGGCTGTGGACGGGGATCACCCAGAGCGTGCCGCCGGGCATTTTGTGGATGGTGCCGCTGCCGAGGTGGAGCGCGTAGTGGGCGAGCTCGCCCTTGATGATGGCGCGTTGCTTCTCGATGCGGACGTTCTTGAGGGAGAGGAGGGCGCAGGTTTCGAGGAGGAGCGTCGTGCGCATCTCGACGGTGCTTTGCGTTGCTTCGGGGTCGACGTCGCCGCGGTGGGCGACGCTGACGACGAGGTCGAGGTCGCGCATGATCTCGCTGAAGATGCGCGGGGGGAGATCCTTGATGGGGAGCGGTTCGATTGAGCCGGCGCGGGTGAATGAGCAGCCAGCGAGGGTGAGGCCGTCGATCTGCGCGGGGGTTTGGAAGCCTTCTTCGAACTCCACGTGGACGGTGACGCGTTCGTGGTGGAAGGTGCGTTGGACGCCTTCTTCGGTGCGGGCGACCCAGCCGCGGGAACCGAAGAGGGCGAGGGCTTGTCGGGGTTGGACCTGTTGACCGGCGTAGCGTGCGGTGCGGGCGGCGGCCTGTTTGGAGGCGGGTTTGGTTTCCGCGGCGGTGGGCGTGTAGAGCTCGCGGAAGACTTGCTTGAAGGGCTGGATGCGTTCGGAGCGGAAGCAGTCCTTCTGCCAGTCGTGCCAGTCTTTGGCGGCGAGGAGGTCGAGGGGGTGGGCGATGCGGAGGGAGTCTGATGCTTTGAGGGGCGCGAGCTTGCCGTCGTGGGAGCGGAGGGCTTTGCCGTTCTTGTCGGGATAGCCCATGAACGAGGCGCCGGACTGGGCCTCGCCGACCATGACGAGGCGCGATATGGCGGACTTGAGGAGCGGGTGGTCGAAGAGTGTGACGAGTTCGGCGCCGGTGAAGGAATCAGCGCGGCACATGGCGGTTTCGAGTCCGGCACGGATGCGTGAGCCTTGGCGGCGGAGTTCGGGGAGGCGTTCGGCGAGGATGGCGACTCGTTTGTCTTTCTTGACGGCGGGAGGGACGGACTTGAGGGGCTTGCCGGCTTTGGTGGCGGTGAGCGAGGGGATGCCTTCGGCGTCGACGGCGAGGGTAACGACGGTGTCGCCGACCTTTGCGGTGATGGGGCCTTTGGCGAGGTCACCGAACTCTTCGATTTCCATGGCCCACTGGAGGCGGAGTGGGTCGGGGTGGCCGGCGGTCCACGCGAGGTTTTCGAGGCCGATCTCGACGGCGCGTTTCTCGCTGGCTTGGAGGGCAGAGCCGCCGTGTTTGCGGCTGGTGCGGCGCATCTCCTGGAGCGTCTTGTAGCGGGCGAGGACTTGTTTGCGGCCGGCGTCGCCGCTCTTGATGGCGATGAGGCCGAGGGCGCGGGCGGCGTCTTGGTGGCGTTTCGTGGCGACGCGGGTGGTCAGTTCCTTCTCGGAGAGGTTGCCGAGCATGGCGTCGGCGAAGAGTTTGGCGCGGACGTGGCCCGTGCCGCTGGCGGCGTACTTCGCGGCTTCGTAGAGGACTTCCCAGCGCTTGGGTCCGAGTTGTTTGTAGGAACGAGCGAACCACGCGCGGTCGACGGCGCCGTCGCCGAGGCTGGCGGCGGAGATGGGGGTGAGCTCGGCGACGCGGGACTCCCAGGGTTCTTGATCTTCGTCGAGGCGATACAGATCCTTGCGTTCTTTGGTGTGGGCGCGGATCCAGAGCACGGCTTCTTCGAGACCTTTCCAGCCGATGGTGTGTTCGACGTGCGCGGCCCAGCGTGGCTGGTAGAGGGCGAGTTCGACGAGGCGTTGCTCGGTGAGAGACGCGGCTTTCGCGGCGGCGGCGAAGGCGGCGGGAGAGTCGTTGGGGCCGGGTCGTGAAGCGCGGATGAGGGTGCTGAAGGACGCGGCTTTGCCGGACTCGTTGTAGTTGGAGCCGCGGACGAGGTTGAGTTTGCCGAGGTTGGCGAGTGTGGGAACCACGGCGTCGATGCCACCGGAGGGGTCCATGGACAGGGCGTGGGGTGTGGCGGGGGAGGGGGCGTCGCCGCGGGCGAGTTCGACTTCAAGGACGCGGATGCGGAGTTTTTCGAGGAGGGCATCGAGGCGAGGGGAGTTGCGGAGGGTTTCCCATTTGGGGCGGTTGCCGGGGAGGCGGAGGCTGAAGAGTCGTTGGAGTTCGCGGAGTCCGCTGTCGCAGGTCGCTTGGGGGCGTTCTTGCACGACGGTCACATGGCGGAGCAACTCGGCGTCGGAAACATCACCGGCCTCCCACAGGGGAAGAACTTCGTTGAGGGTGGGCTTGAGTTCGTCGCCGATACGCTCGGGCCGGCCGTCGGTTGCGATGACGTTCACGGCGGCACGAAGGATGCCTTCGAGTCGGCGGATGTTGTCGATCTCGCGAGCGGCGTCGAAGCAGGCGGGGCAACTGCGGTAGAGCCCGAGCCATGCGCGGGCGCTGAGGTCGCGGGTCCCCTTCTCGGGAGCGCGGAAGCCAGTGTCACCGGGGCGGAAGCAGTCGCGTCTGTGGACCGCGGCTTCGATCTGGCTGAGGATGAACTCGGGCGCGTCGGAGGGGATGAGGCGGAGCAGCCATGCGAGCAGGAGCAGAACAGCTCGATGGTGCGTGAGATAGGACTCGTCTTGCTTGACGAGTTTCTTGAGGTCATCCTCCCACCCGCAACGCCCTCTGTGGAGGTTGCGGTCTCCGACAACTTCGAGCACGAGCCAGGCTTCGAGGATGGCGTGGGCGTTGTTGGAGGAGGCCCACGGGTTCGCGGCGAGCCACTCGTTGATGAGCGAGTGGACCTGGCAGCGTGTGCGATCGCGGTCGAGTGTGGTCGCTGAATCCGGCAGCAATGCCCAGACGTACTCCAGCGAGCCGAGCAGGAAGGGCTTGTCCGGTTCCCCGGCTTCCTCGAGGGCCGAGTCCCTGTACTGGAGTTCCATCGTCGCATTGGCTTCGACGAGGGTGTTGAGTGAGCGGAGCACGTCGATAGCGGCTTGAGAGATGCGGGCGTGAGGAATCGCTCGGAGTTCAGGGAGAGGGCGAGGGGGAACGCGGGGCGCGAGGCCGAAGGCGTCGTCGGGGGTTCCGACGGCTGAGGGGCTGTGGTGCAGCACGGCTTTGAGCGCGGCTTCGTGCTCTTTGGAGGGTTTCTTGGCGGAGGATTGGAAGCGGGTCGCGAGGGCGACAGCGGCGTCGAGGGCGCGGCCTTTCTCGATGAGGGCACGGAGGAGGTCGAGACCGGCGCGAGAGGTGGAGGGCTTTCCGGCGAGGAGGCGCTCGGCGGAGGCGATTGCCTCGGCGTCGGGCTGGGCGGCGAGGCGTTCGAGGGCACGGGTGCGGGTGTCGCTGGCGGTGCGGTCGCAGAGCGATTCGTGCATCGTGATTTCTGAGGGGGACGGGGGTTCGAAGGCGAGCATCCGGCCGGCGGCTTCGCGGACGCAGGCGGCGGGATCGCTGAGCATCGCGATGAGTGTCTCGCGGGCTTGCGGCGTGAGGGGACCGGGCTTGGGGTCTGTGAGCAATGTCCATCGGATGCGCGCGGTGCCCGCCAAGAGCAGCGCCGCTTCGCGCCGGGCGTCGGCATCGAGACGTCCGAGCAGGGCGATGAGGCGATGGGCCGAGGCCTCAGGGCACAACTGGACGAGCGAAGCGCTGACCTGCTTGGTGGTGAGCTTGGTACGACCCCAGGGAAACACAAGTGGCTTGAGAGCGACTTCTTTTCCCGGCATGCGGTTCAACAGCGCGACAAGTTGCTCGAAGCACGCGGCGTTGAAGCGAAGATCCTGAGGGGAGAGCTTCGCGTCCTCTCGCAGAGGCCATTGGGATTCGATGAACTCCAACGCACGCGCGGCAACGGAGAGGTTCTCGTCGCCCAGGCTCTCGCAAAGCTGTTCGCGGAACTCGCGCAGGTTCAGCGTGCAGAGTGTGTGGACGCCAACCCAACGGTGCTCGGGCGAGGGGTGCTTCAGAAGGACGCACGCCGCGAGCCCCGCGGCGTGCGCGTCGATCGTTGCTTCGCACCAGAGCGCGAGGTACGCGGTCTCGGGGTCTTTGCCTGCGAGCGCGGCTTCGCGTTCCGCTTTGCTGTCCAGCAGACACATCGCTTGTTCGACAATCGCGTGGGCATGCTTGCCGGACATGGAGTCCCAATGCAGGCCGAACCAGACATCGCTGGCACGCACCGTCGCCGCGAAGCGGGTGAGGTTGCGTTCGGCAATCACGCCGAGCAATCGGCGGAACGCTCCTGGGTGGGCCGTGTCGGCGGCTTCGAGGATCCACTGGCGGAGCCCCTCTTCGCGCTCGGCGGCGAGGAGCATCTTCTCGATGAACTCCCAGGCGTCGGCCCGGCTGCAGCCGAGGAGCGCGCGGATGATGTGCGCACCCATGATCCCGGTGTCGTGCTGGTTGGACGCGGAGTCCTTGAGGATCTGAAGGACGCGTTCACCGACGTTGTCGCCCGCGTCGATGGCCGCGGCGAGGATGAGGGCGGAGTCGTCGATGCCGCCGTCTGTGAGGTGACCTGCCCAGGTGGCGAGCCATTCGACATCGGGGTCGTATCCTTCGAGTTCCGCGATGACGGCGCGGAGCCACTGGTCGCGGATGCTTGCGATTTTGGATGGGTCGTTGGGGGCGCGGAAGGGGGTGGATTGCCAGGAATCCACGCGGTAGGTCGCGGTGGCGAGTCTCTGCCACGCGAGTTCGATGTGATCGGCGAGGCGTGGAAAGAGGCCCTTGAAGAACGCGCGGCGATCGGGTTCGGATAGCGTTGAGGCGCGGAACTCGGGCTCCCCGGCGGCACGGTGGGGATCGGGCTCACCGGTCTCGGCAATGAGGAGCTCGAACTCTTCGCTCTGCGTGAGCCAGTACCCGGCGCCGGGGTACTTGCGGAGGACCGGACTGCGGAGTTCCAGCCAGTCCGGGATCATCTGCTGTTCGAGGCTTTGCTTTGCTCGTTCGGTGTTGCCCACGTTCACGCTCCGGCGAGAAAGACCAGACGGATGAAGACCACGCGACTGTCGGCCGCGAGGAAGATGCGGGCGTCGAGATTGCGCTGTTCAACGCCATCAACGGCGACAAGATACAGGCCGTCCTCGAAGGCTTGCAAGGCGGTGTCGATGGCGAGTTCTGGAAGCGGCGCTTCGGGCGTTTCGCGGCCTTCCGGAGAGATCCGTCCGGTGGCTTCGTCGTGCTCGATCTGGACGCGTGTCAGGACATGATCAAGGCGTCGTGCTTCGCGGCGTTGTACGTACGCGTCGACCTCGGCGAGCACGATCTTGATGATGAGATCGCGCAGCTTGATGCCGCTGCCGCCGCCGAAGTCGTCGGGGGGGATTGGTATGGACCAATCGGCGAAGAGTGGGCGACGGGAGCCGAGCGTGCGGGCGGAGATGGTGATTGGCACGCGGGCAGAATACCGTGGGCGCTTCTGGGCGGGAAGCGGGACTCGGTTCGTGAGATGTTGGGGCCGGATTCCAAACTCGCGAGCGCAGGCCGTGAACTCGCGGTAGACTGGCCATATGCAAGAATCGAAGCCTGTTCCATTGAATGCTGCGGCGAGCGTTCACCGAGTGGTGCCGTTTGCGCATGTGGTGGAGGTGGACCGCTCGCTGGCTTTTTACGCGCTGCTGGGCTTTGAGGTGGAGAATGTGTTGCGGGATGGCGACGGGAGCGCGTTCTGGGCGATGGTCAAGAGCGGCACGGGGGAGATGATGTTTGCGCGAGCGAGCGGCGTAGTGGAGGCGTCGGAGCAGGCGGTGCTTTTCTACATGTACAGCGGGGATGTGGCGGGGCTTCGCGCGCGGTTGCTGGAGCGGGGAGTGGTGAACGGTGGCGGGTTTCATGGGAACCGTGTGCCGACGCAGGCGAGCGGCGTGGTGTTTGAGGTGTCGCGGCCGAGCCACATGCCGGCGGGGGAGCTTCGGGTGCATGACCCGGACGGGTATGTGATTCTGCTTGGGCAGCTGGGGTGAGGGACGGCGGAGGGCGCGGCGGGCGACCGTGACGGAGAGCGATCGGCGGAGCATCTGGTTCGAGTGGACTCGAACAGAGGAGACGCGTGATGAAGGTCCGGCATCGGTTGGTGTGCGCTGGGTGTGTGGGCTTGTCGCTGTTGATGGGGTGGGGGTGCGGCTCAACGGAGCGGGCGGGGGCTGCTGCGGGCGATGCCGCGGCGGCGGATGTGATTTCGATTGACCCGAGCGTACGCCTTCTGCTGCGGCCGAGTGGCATGTTGGTCGAGAACCTTGAGGTGCAGGGGCAGCCTGGGGTGGCGCGGGCGTTTGACGTTCGCGGCACGAGCAACCACGTAGTGCTTTCGTTCACCGCGCGCGGGGAGGTGCCGGAGCTCAAAGATCTTGGCGCGTACGCGGCGTGGGCGGATGGGATGTTGAAGGAGCGGGAGATTCGCGATGTGGATCTTCGCGGGATGCGGAACCCGATCGAGGAAGCGGGGCTGGCGTTCGTTGCGAGGAGCTACGTGAACAAGCGTGGTGCGGCGGGCGCGGTTTGCGACGCGGCGGGCGTGCGATTTGAAACGCCAGGGGGTTTCTGGACGATCACGTGGAACGCGGACCTTGGGAAGATCGAGGCGTCGATGCCGGTGATCCGTGAGGTGCTGCGGGTGATGGAGATCGAGCGGGTGGGAGGGGGAGTTGTCGCGGCGGGCCCGGCGGCCGTGCTGAGTCCTGGCTCGCCTGCGCCGGCGCTCGAGGTGCGTGAGTGGATACGGGGGGCGCCGATCGATGCGATGTCGGCGGAGGGCACGTATGTCGTTGAGTTTTGGGCGACGTGGTGCGGGCCGTGCGCGGAGAGCATTCCGCATCTGACGGAGATGGCGAAGGCGCACGCGAACGTGCGGTTTGTTGGCATCAGCGTGTTGGAGGACAACGACAAGCAGCAGGTGCAGGAGTTCGTCGCGAAGATGAGCGACGCGATGGGGTACACGGTTGGGTATTCCGGGAACACGGATGGGATGGCGCGGACGTGGATGGCGGCGGCGCGGCAGCGCGGGATTCCGACGGCGTTTCTTGTTCAGCGGGGGCGGGTGATGTGGATCGGGCATCCGATGCAGCTGAAGCGGCCGCTGGAGCAACTTGCGCGAGGCGAGCTTGATGTGGACGCGGAGTTGAAGGCGTTTGAGGCGAAGCTGAGTGCGCAGGATGCTGCCGCGGCGAGGATCGCGGCGGTGGAAGAATGCGCGAGGCTGTTCGATGCTGGGGAGCGGGAGGCTGCGAAGGCGGCGCTGGCGAAGATCGAGGAGACCGCGGCGGGGAAGTCGGCTGGTGAGCCGTTGCGGATGGTGTGGCTGTGCGTGGAGGAGCCGCGGGCGTGGCGGGAGAAGATGGTGGCGGGGATGGAGGCGTCGAAGGAGGAGGGGAGTGAGTTTGCGTTGTTCGCGGTGAACAACGCGGGGCGTGCGCCGGAGGAGTGTCGGTGGTTGGTGGGTGAGTTGACGACGCGGTTTCCGGACAACTGGTACACGTGGTTGTGCGGGGCGAGGATGGCGCGGGCGTTGGGGGACTGGGATGGGGCGCTCGCGTATGCGGAGCGGGCGCGGGGTGCGGTGTTGGCGTATCAGGCGCGGAACCCGGAGGCACCGAAGGGGAACGCGTTGGATGTGATTGGGGAACTCGAGGAGGACGTGCGGGGGTTGCGGGGACGGTGAGGGCGGGTCGGGTCGGGGGATGGGTGGACATACCCAAGATCTTGACACAGTCCAGACGTGGACTATGTTTTGGCATGCGCGAGGAGCATGCGAAGCTGCTGCAGGAGAAGGGCGTTCAGGTGACTGCGCAGCGGCTGGCTGTGCTGCGGGCGGTTTCGAAGCGGCCGCACTGCACGGCGGATGAAGTTGCGGAGGATGTGCGTGGCAGCATTGGCGCGATTTCGCGGCAGGCGGTGTACGACGCGCTGGGGGTTCTGGTTGACAAGCGGATCATCAGGCGGATCGAGCCGGCGGGATCGCCGGCGCGGTACGAGGATCGTGTCGGCGACAACCATCACCACTTGATCTGTCGGACGTGCGGGAAGACTGTGGACGTCGACTGCGCTGTGGGCGAGGCGCCGTGCCTGGCGGCGGTGCACACATCGGGATTCGAGATTGACGAAGCTGAAGTGATTTACTGGGGGACGTGCCCTCGGTGTCGAAGGAAGACGAAGGGGAGTGCGGGCGCGTAGGCCCCGGCACGCTGACGGTTGGCATACATCGGACCACGGGTTGTTCACTCACAGAGAAGGAATGCGATATGGAAAGCACTGCAAGCAAATGTCCGTTCGCCGCGGCTCGCATGGGCGCAACGGCTGGGGCACCGGGGAACGCGGCGTGGTGGCCGAATCAGCTGAACGTCAAGATGCTGCACACGAACTCGTCGCTCTCGAATCCGATGGGCGAGGCGTTTGATTACGCGGCGGAGTTCAAGACGCTGGATCTGGCGGCGTTGAAGAAGGATCTGGCGGTGTTGATGACGAACTCGCAGGATTGGTGGCCGGCGGACTTCGGGCACTATGGGCCTTTGTTCATTCGGATGGCGTGGCACAGCGCGGGGACGTACCGCGTGGGGGACGGGCGTGGCGGCGCGGGAGCGGGGCAGCAGCGGTTTGCGCCGCTGAACAGCTGGCCGGACAACGTGAACCTGGACAAGGCGAGGCGGCTGCTGTGGCCGATCAAGCAGAAGTACGGGAAGAAGATCTCGTGGGCGGATCTGATGATCCTCACGGGGAACGTTGCTCTGGAGACGATGGGCTTCAAGACGTTCGGCTTTGCGGGGGGGCGAGCGGACGTGTGGGAGCCGGACGAGAGCACGTACTGGGGCGCGGAGCGGAAGTGGCTGGCCGATGAGCGGTACAGCGGGGATCGTTCGCTGGACAATCCGCTGGCGGCGGTGCAGATGGGGCTGATCTATGTGAATCCGGAGGGGCCGAATGGGAATCCGGATCCGGTTGCCGCGGCGAGGGACATCCGCGAGACGTTTGCGCGGATGGCGATGAACGACGAGGAGACAGTTGCTTTGATCGCGGGCGGGCACACGTTCGGGAAGACGCACGGGGCCGGAGATGCGAAGCTGGTCGGCGCGGAGCCGGAGGCGGCGGGCATCGAGGAGCAGGGGTTGGGTTGGGCGAGCAGCTTCGGGAGCGGGAAGGGCGGGGACACGATCACGAGCGGTCTCGAGGTAACGTGGACGAAGATGCCGACGAAGTGGACGAACAACTTCTTCGAGAACCTGTTTGGGTTTGAGTGGGAGCTGACGAAGAGTCCGGCGGGCGCGCACCAGTGGCGGCCGAAGAACGGCGCGGGTGCGGGGACGGTGCCGGATGCGCACGATCGCACGAAGAGCCATGCGCCGGCGATGCTGACGACGGATCTTTCGCTGCGGTTTGATCCGGCTTACGAGAAGATCTCGCGGCGGTTCCTGGCGAATCCGCAGGAGTTTGCGGACGCGTTTGCGCGGGCGTGGTTCAAGCTGACGCACCGCGACATGGGGCCGCGGGCGCGGTACTTGGGGCCTGAGGTTCCGGCGGAGGAGTTGAGCTGGCAGGACCCGATTCCGGCGGTGAATCACGCGTTGATCGACGCGGGCGACGCTGCGGCGCTTAAGGCGAAGGTGATGGCGTCGGGGTTGAGTGTGTCGGAGCTTGTGCGTGTGGCGTGGGCGTCGGCTTCGACGTTCCGCGGGAGCGACAAGCGTGGCGGCGCGAACGGCGCGAGGATCCGGCTTGCGCCGCAGAAGGACTGGGCGGTGAATCAGCCGGCGGAGCTTTCGAAGGTGCTCCAGAAGCTGGAAGGGATTCAGAAGGAGTTCAACGGCGCACAGGCCGGGGGCAAGAAGGTGTCGCTCGCGGACATGATCGTTCTCGGTGGGTGCGCGGCGGTGGAAGCGGCGGCAAAGAAGGCGGGGCATGCGGTGACCGTGCCGTTCACGCCCGGGCGCATGGACGCTTCGCAG
>JBIKMF010000083.1:0-12591 GCA_044359425.1 Phycisphaerales bacterium | reverse complement strand
GGGCGACCTGCTCTCGCGAGAGGTGCGAGAAGATCGAGATGGGCTGGATGCGCGGCATGATGCGGGGCTTGACGAACTCGAGCGACATGGACGTCAACTGGAGCGCGTCGGAGGCGAAGAGCTGGTCGAGGTAGTGCTCGACGATCTCCGTGCCGCGGCCGGGCTCGTGGTTGACCATGCGGTAGAGGTTCTCGAGGTCGAGGCGTCGTCCGTTGACGAGCAACTCGCGGGGGCCGACAAGGTCGATCGCGTACTCGGGGTGAACCCTCCTGAGCATGACCGCGACGGTTTCGGCGAAGGCTTCCGGTTCACGAGGCATCGTTGCCATTTTGCCCACCAGTTCTGCGAGGTGCTGTCCGGGCCGGGCGAGCGTCCGTTACTTCGCCAGCGGCACGGGCGAACGCCCGTTGTTGATCCGCTGGACTATCGACTCGATACGCAGGGCTCTCCGCGCGGATCTGCCAATCGAACTCTCATCGGGCGCACATGCGGAATAAACGATCCCTTGACGCGCAGAGATTGCGAGGCTTGCGTTGCGAGCGCTCCGACAAGGGGTCCCAGAACTTGCATTTCAGCGGAACACGCAAACGCTTCCAGAGCGCATGTGCGGGCTCACTCGTCGCAGAAGCTGGCGCCCACGCGCTTTGCCGCGGTGATGAGCGGATTGTCCGTGTTCACCAGCCGTTGCTTGCCCGCGAGCATTTCCAGCGGAACGCTGGTGAGGCGCCCGTTCTGAATCGCGACCATGCGCCCGGTCTGGCCCTCGCGGAGGAGGGTCATCGCGTGGCTGCCCAGGAGCGTCGAGAGCACGCGGTCGGAAGCCACAGGGATGCCGCCTCGCTGCGTGTGCCCGAGAACAACGTACCGGCTCTCGACGCCGGTTGCCTTCTCGATCTCGTCGGCGAGGTACTTCGCGACACCACCGAGGCGGATCGGATCAGCCGACGTCAGGTCGACCTTCGCAACCATCTGCTGGCCACCCTTAGGGCGCGCACCCTCGGATACCGCGATCAGCGTCGCGTGCTTGCCCTTCTCGGACCGCCGCCGCACGACCTCGAAGACCTTCTCCATTGAGAAGGGCATCTCGGGGAGCAGGATCACGTCCGCCGCGCCGGCGACGCCCGCGTGGAGGGTGATCCAACCCGCATTTCGCCCCATCAGTTCGACGACCATCGCGCGGTGGTGGCTGTCGGCCGTCGTTCGCACGCGGTCGAGCGAGTCTGTTGCAGTGCCGACCGCGGTCTCAAACCCGAACGTGATGTCCGTGCCCTCGATGTCGTTATCGATCGTCTTGGGGACCCCCACGATCGGGATGCCCAGCTTGTGGAAGTCGTTCGCGATCGTCAGCGTGCCGTCGCCCCCGATCACCACCATCGCGCCCACGTGGTGCTTCTTGAGGTTCTCGTAGCACTGCTGGCGCACATCCTTAAAGATGATCGAACCGTCCGGGTTGCGCCCCGCGGCGTATCGGGCCGGGTTCGCCTTGTTGTTCGAACCCAGGATTGTGCCGCCCCGGTTAATCAACCCGGTGAGGTCGGCCTCCGTGAGCAGCCGCACCCGTCCCTCGATCAGCCCGAGGAATCCGTCCTCAACGCCCAGCACCTCCATGCCGCAGAAAAGCGCATCGCGTGCCGCGGCACGGATGACCGCGTTCAGACCGGGGCAATCACCGCCTCCGGTGAGGATGGCGATACGGCGAACGGCTGGGCAAGAGAGGGGTGAGTCCATGGCGGGGATGTTATCGGCACCCCGGGGGGGCCGCATGAGGGTGGGAATTTGCAAATGACAGAGAAAAAGGGAGACCTCAGGCGCGGGCTGAAAGCGCCGATAACATGTGGCGATGCCCGAGAGTGCTCAGAACGAGTCCGTACGCCCGGAGCGGCCACCCGAAGTGGACGCCTCGCTGTACCTGCACCCGCAGACGCTCGCGAAGCTGGGCTCGTTCGAACTGCGGGCGAAGATGATCGTCGAGGGGATCTCGAGCGGCACGCACCGCTCGCCGTTCCAGGGCTTTTCGGTCGAGTTCGCGCAGCACCGGCCGTACGTCCCCGGCGATGACATCCGCCACCTGGATTGGAAGGTCTTCGCCCGCACCGACCGCCTCCAACTGAAGCAGTACCAGCAGGAGACGAACCTGGATCTGGTGCTCCTGGTCGATTCGTCGGGCTCGATGATGTACGGAAGCCGATCGTTCGAAGAAGCCTCGGGCGAGGGCGTGAAGGCGAGCCCCGACGGTCGAACCAACTGGAGCAAGTACGACCACGCGACCGCGCTCGCGGCGGCGTTGGCGTACATCACGCTGCGGCAGGGCGATCGCGTCGGCCTGATGATCTACGCGGACGAAGTCCGTGCCGCGCTCAAGCGTTCGAGCAGTCAGGGCACGTGGCGGCAGATCGTCGGCGCACTCGCGACGCACCCCGTGGACCCCGCCAACCGCGCCCGCAAGACCAACCTCCATCGCATGATGGATCAGGCGCTCGGGAAGCTGACCAACCGGTGCATCGTCGGCCTCATCTCCGACCTGTTCTTTGATCTCGACGAACTCCGCGAAACGCTCGCCCATCTCCGCCACTCGCGCCACGACCTGATCGTGTTCCAGACGCTGGACCGAGAGGAAGAGCGGTTTGGTTTCGAAGACGCGGCACCGTTCGAAGGCATGGAAGGCGAAGCCGCTATCCGCATCGACCCGCGCTCGCTCCGGAAGGCGTACCTCGAAGTCTTCGAGGAGCACCGCTCGGCAGCTGAGAAGCTGATCAAGAGCTTCGGGTACGACTATCAGAAAATCTCAACCCACGACTGGCTCGGGCCGCCTCTGGCCTCGTTCGTCGCCAGACGCAACGCGATGATGCGACGGAGCAAGTACGGTTGAGCTTCCTCAACCCCATACTCGCCGCGGTTGGGCTCGGGTGCATCGCACTCCCGATCCTGATCCACATCCTCATGCGGCGCCGCCGCAAGCCGGTGGCGTGGGGCGCGATGAAGTTCCTCGAGGAAGCGTTCCGCCGCCAGCGGAAGCGCACTCGCTTTGAGCAACTCCTCCTGCTCGCCGCACGCTGCCTCCTCGTCGCAGCACTTGCCCTCGCGCTCGGACGCCCGCTGCTGGGCGCGGCGGGAGTTCTGGGCCGAAAGCCCGCACGCACGGTGTACCTGCTCGTAGACAACTCGATCGCGGCAGGTGTTTCGGGGGCCAGCGGCGGCACCTCGCTCAGCGCCCAGAAAGCACGGGGCGTAGAGCTGATCCAGTCCCTTTCCGCGGCACGTGGCGACCGAGTCGCGGTGCTCTCCCTCGCGGGCCCCGCGCAGGCTGTTGTGCTCCCGGCGGCGAGCGATCTCGCAGCTGCGGCGGAACTGGTCCGAGGTCTCGAGCAGGAAGACAGCCGCGCGGATCTTCGCGGCGCACTGGAGATAGTGGCATCCGCGGGCGCCGCGGGCGGCGATTCGGCCAAGGGAGCGGAGATCATCGTGCTCAGCGAGTTCCGCGCGGGGAGCTTTGACGTCCGCGCGGCGGCCCCGACACTTCCGTCACTCCGGGAAGCAGAGGTTGCGTTCGCACCCGCCGCGAGCACCCCGGTCTCGAACACGAGCGTGCGATCTGTGGAACTCCTGCAGCCGCTGGTGATGAGCGCCCAGGGCACGGGCGCGGGCGCCCCGTTGCCTGTGCGGGTGATGCTCGCTCGGTCGGGCGCTGGCCTCGAACGCGAATCAAACACCCCGGTCGAGATCACGCTCTCCACCGTTGCGGGACAGGAACTCACGAAGGCGACGCTGGATGTGGCGTGGACTCCCGGTCAGGAACAGACCACGGCCCTGGGGCTGCTCCCCTCCCCCACTCGCGACGCCGCGGGCACCGCCGAGTCCTTCCTGGTCACCGCTCGCATTCCGGGCGACTCGCTCACGCGTGACGACGCGGCGACTTCACCCGTCCGAGCCCGCGCGAGATTGGACGTCTTCATCCTCGCCCAGGCTTCGACCCGCGCGGGCGAGGGACGCATCGATTCGTACGGCCCCGCGGAGTGGCTCTCTCTCTGTCTCGCGCCCCAGGCCGACGACAGTGAACGCCGCCGGCTCGACGCCGACATCCGCGTGACGCTCCTCGATCCCACCATCACCCCGCAGCTCGCCGCCCTCGCGGAGGCCGACGCGGTCATGGTTCCGCGCCCCGACCTTTTGGACGCGACCGGATGGGCACGCGTGAAGGACGCGCTCGCCGCGGGTGCATTCGTCCTTATCTCACCCCCGCCCGATGCCGCGCTGCACCTCTGGGCGGACGGCCTGAAGGACATGGGCTCGCTGAAGTGGGAGTTCGCACGCGAGGCCGTGGTCCACGCGACCCCGCTCAAAGTGAGCCCCGAGCGCACGATGAACGAGGGCTCGGACCCGCTGGCCCTGCTCGCTGCTGAGATCGAAGAACTGGTCAAGCCCGTCACCGTCACGCGGACCCTCGCCGTTTCCGGCCCGCGCGGCGCGTTCGACACCGTACTCTCCCTTTCCGACGGATCCCCGTTGCTGATCACCGCACGCCCCGACTCGGGCACGGAGGGTTCGCGCGGCGGCGTGCTGGCCTTCCTCGCAACCGCGATCGATCTGCGCTGGAGCGATCTGCCGACGAAGCCCCTGATGCTGCCGCTGGTGCAAGAACTCGTGCGACAGGGCGTCGGGAGCGGTCGCGACGGGGCCGCGAGCACGGCGGGTCAGCGGCCCGCGATGCCGCGGGGCTGCGTGGAACTCATCGAACTCCGCGCAACCGAGAACCCACGATCGATCTCCGCGAGCGCGGGGGCGACCGAGCAGTCGGTGCGGCGGGCTGGCGTGTTTGCCGCGAAGGGCCCCGCGGGCGAGACGCTCGCGCTCGTCGCGGTGAACCCGGACGGCGCGGGCGCCGATGTCGAGTCGGTCTCCAGCGAGGAAGTGACGCGGTGGTTCACGCAAACGGGGATGACCGTCGCGAGCCTGGGGGGCCAGTCCAGCGGCAGCGCAGAGCCCGCGACTGACGCACCACGCGAGCTGCCCGTGAGCCTGCCGCTCCTGGTCCTTGCCGCGCTGCTGGGCGTATGCGAGATGTTCATGGCGCGGGCGTTCAGCCACGCGAGTGTTGCCAAGGCCTGAAGCGAGACCGATGAACCAACTCCTCGACCAACTCCTCCAGCTGAAGAACCTCTCGATGGGCGACCCATCGGTGAGTCTGGAGTGGACCCGCCCCTTCCCCGCGTGGGCGTGGGCGATGCTCATCCCCGCGTGCTTCGCGCTCGCGATCTGGTCCTACGCCCGCATGAGCGGCGGCGCACTCGCCCGGTTCTCGCTCGCGTCCCTCCGCGCACTCGCCCTCCTTGTCATCGCGGTCCTCATCGCCGGCCCACAACTCGTCAAGCAGACCCAGCGCGTCGAGAAGGACTGGGTCGCCGTGCTCGTCGACCGCTCCCAATCGCTCCAGATCGCCGACGCCCCCGACGGCAAGACCCGCGACCAGCAGCTCCGCCAAAGCCTCGAACAGGCCTGGCCCGCCTTCCAGAAACTCGCGGCAGACCGCAACCTGCTCTTCATGGGCTTCGACGGCGCCACCTTCGAACTCCCCAGCGCCTCCCCCACCGCTCCCCTCGTGCTCGAAGACGCCCGCGGCAGCCGCACACGCCTCGGTGTCGCCGTTCAACAGGCCCTCCGACGCCTCGCCGCACGCCCCGTCGCGGGCCTCGTCGTGATCAGCGACGGTCGCTCCGGCGACGCCGTGCCCCGCGAAACGATGCGAGAGCTCGAATCCCGCCAGATCCCCGTCTTCGTCTCGCCCCTCGGCAGCGAACTCCCAGAACCCGACCTCGCCCTCACCCGCGTCGATGCCCCCGCCAGCGCGTTCGTCAACGACATGGTCCCCATCTCGATCGAGTTCGAGACCCGCGGCGGCAGCGGAGAAATCCCCGCCGGCAAGGTGCAACTCATCGACAACGCCACGGGCGATGTCCTCAACGAACAGCCCATGCCTTCGGGCACGGGAACCGGCAAAGTCACGCTGGTCACGCGCCCGAGCGCCGCCGGCGCGGGTGACTGGAACGTCCGTCTCGTCCCCGACCGCGCGGACCTGTCCGCCGACAACAACACCCAGCCCGTCCGCATCGATCTCGCCGACCGCGCGATCCGCGTCGCCTACTTCGACGGCTACCCACGCTGGGAGTACCGCTACCTCAAGTACACCCTCGTGCGCGAGGCCTCCATCCGCAGCTCCGTCACGCTGCTTTCCTCGGAGCGCCGCTACATCCGCGAGGGCAACGAGCCCATGGCCGCGATCCCCCGTTCCCCCGAGGAATGGGCCCAGTTCGACGTGATCGTGATCGGCGACATGCGCCCCGATCTGTTCAGCGCGGAACAACTCCGCCAGATCCGCTCGCTCGTCGCCTCCCGCGGCGCAGGGCTCCTGTGGATGGGCGGCCCCGCCGCCACGCCCGCCGCGTGGAAGTCCACCCCTCTCGCCGACCTCATTCCCTTCTCGCTCGCCTCGTTCGACTCGGGCGTTCGCGGCGGCAACCTCTGGCTCGACCCCGTGGTGATGAAGCCCGGTCCCGCTATCGAACGCTTCGGCGTGCTTCAGCTCTCCGACAACCCCCAGCAGCCGTGGCCAGCGTGGCTGAGCTCCGGCGACCTTGGTTGGACCCTCCTTCGCTGGGCCCAACGCATCGAGCCTCAGTGGCTCAAGCCGACCACCGAAGTCCTCGCGATCGCCGCGCCCGCAACCGGCTCCCAGTCCGATGGCAAGCCCCTGGTGATGACCATGCGCTACGGCGCAGGCCGCGTCGTGTACGTCGGCACCGACGAAGTGTGGCGATATAGGTACGGCCGGGGCGAGACGCTCCCGGAGCGGTTCTGGATCCCCCTCGTGCGCCTCCTCGCGCGAGAGAGCCTGGGGCGGGCCGGCAAGTCCGCGATCCTCGAAGCCGCGCCGACGCGTGCCCGCGTCGACCAGCAGGTCCAGATCACCGCCCGCCTCCTCGACCAGTCGCTGATCGACGCGCGGCCGAAGTCGGTGACCGTTCGCATTTCTCGTGAGCGATCGTCGCCGCTCGACCGCGAGCGCCCCCCGATGACGCTCGCCCTCCGGCCCCTCGCTGGTGACGACGAAGACCCCGAGCTCGCGCCCGTCAGCACCTTCAGCGCCGCGTGGCTGGCCCCCGAGCCCGGCATCTACACCGTGACCTCGCCCGATCCCATCTTCGCCTCCCTCGACCTCTCCGCCCGCGTGGAGATCACGGCGCCCGACGACGAGATGCGCGAGCCCCAGGCCGACCACGCCTCCCTCGCAGAGCTCGCCGAATCCACGGGCGGACAGGTCATCGCCCCCTCCTGGCTCTCCACCGTCGCCGATGCGCTGCCAAACCGCGAACTGCGAATCCTGGGGCTCCCCGAGATCGAAACGCTCTGGGACAAGCCGATCGCGTGGCTTGTGCTCATGATCCTGCTGGTCGCCGAGTGGGTCGGCCGAAGAGTCATCCGCCTGTCCTGAATACCTGACACAACGCGAACCGTCACTTCCGCGCAACCACGCCGACCCCCGATCTCGCGCCACGCGTATGGACTTCCCGACGGTCGTGTACCCTCTACACGTCTTGGTCGATACTCAGCAGTGGCCCATCGCACATCCGGGGGAACCGTGACGTGCGGAGTTGCAAGGATGTGCAGGCGATGAGCGAGCCCGTCTCAACCTCTGAAAGCGTCGATCGCGCCACAGGCCCGATCGCCGACGCCCTCCGCTCCCTTCGCGCCCGCGCCAAGGCCCAGCTCTTCGTCCAACGCTCCGGCTTCATCGCCGCCACCGCCGTCGCGATCGCCTGCGTTCTCGGCTACCTCGACTTCGCCCTCCGATTCCCCTCCGCCGTCCGCTGGGCATTCTGGATCATCGGGCTCTCCGCCCTCGCCGGCGCGATCGTCCGCGGCCTCCTGCCCGTGCTCCGCTTCCGACCCACGCTCACCGAGATCGCCCTCCGCATCGAACGCTCTCCCGAGGGCCGAGGCCTCTCCGGCGTGCTCGCCTCCGGTATCGAGCTCGCGCAGCGCTCGGGCGAGGGCGAACTCACCAAGTCCCTCGCGGGCATCGCCGCTCGCGAAGCGGTCGACCGTTTCGGCGACGGCATTCCCGTTTCGCGCCTCATGAACCCCGCACGCCTGCTCCGCGCGCTCGGCGTGCTCGTGCTCGCCGGGCTGCCCGTCGTCACGACCGTCGCCCTCGCGCCCTCGCACGCCCGCACCGGTTCGATGCGAATCCTCGCACCGTGGGCCGGCGCGGTCTGGGATCGCCGCACGCGCGTGATCGACGCCGGCGCGCCAGTCGCCCACCCCGCGGGCCAGGCCCTCCCTCTCCGCGCGCTGCTCACCCGATCGACGCGCGACGCCGACGCCACCGACGTCCGCGCCGTCTTCCGCGTATTCGTCAACGGCGAGGCCGGCGCCCCGCAGCGGATGCCCCTCGCCTCGCAGCACCGGCGCGCCAAAGCCGACACGATCGCCGGTGCCCCCCCGGAAGAAGGCGCACTCTTCGAGCGCCTCGTCGACATCACCTCGCTCCTCCCCGCCGGCGTGACCACCCGCGACAAGGTCGAGTTCGAGTACTCGTTCGAAACCGAAGACGACGCCACCGAACCCTGGCGCGTCCTCATCGTCGAACCCCCGGCCATCCGCTCCGCCGAGATCTCCGTCTCACCCCCCGCGTACCTCGCCAGCCTCGTCCCGCTCGCCACCGCCGACGCCGGCAGCGGTCGCGACTCACGCGGCGCACTCGGCCCGTACGTCGCGGGCTCCCGCGTGCGCCTCTCCATCAAGCTCAACAAGCCGCTCCCCGTCGACGCCAACGCCGCCGACACACCCGGCTCCTTCCTCGCCACCCGCGCACCCGCACTCGCCGAACAGGACGGCCTCAAGGTCACCGCCGCCGACGAACTCTGGACCATCGAATGGACCGCGAAGCAGACCGTCCGCGCTGCGTTTCAACTCGTGGATGAGTTCGGGATCCGATCCATCGAAGAGAGCGTCTTCCGCGTCGATGTCGTCGAAGACCGCCCCGCTTCCGCGCTCGTCATCGAACCCCCGCAGGACGAGTCCATCCTGCCCACCGCGGTCCTCCCCATCACCGCCGAAGGTCGCGACGACGTCGGTGTGAGCGAGGTCGCGCTCCTTCGCCAGATCGCACGCAAGCCCCCCGACTCCGAAGGCGCGGCCCCCGAAGCCCTCGGCGCACCCGAACCCCTCACCCTCACCAAGGGCGACCCCGCGTCCACCACCCCGTCCCTCGAACTCCGCGCATCGTCCGTCCTCACCATCACCGAACTCGGCGTCCAACCCGGCGACGAAGTGTGGGTCACCGGCGAAGTGAAGGACCTCCTCGCCGCGCACGCCGGCGGCGCAGCCGTCCGCAGCCCCACCCGACGTCTGCGCATCATCTCGGAAACGACCTTCGCCGAGCAGATCCAGGCCGAGCTCTCCTCGGTGCGGGAAGCCGCCAAGCGCCTCGCGCTGGAGCAGACTCGCCTCGCCTCGTCTCGCCCCAAGGCACTCGCCGAGCGTCAGGAAGCCCGCGAGCAGATCGCCCGCCAGGACGCCATCGGCGACCGCCTCCAACCGATGACCGACACCGTCGAGCGACTCACCTCCCGCGTCGCCCGGAACAACCCCGAAGACTCCTCGATCTCACAGCTCCTGGACGACCTCAAAGCCGCGGCAGGCGAAGCCGCCGAATCCTCGGATCTCGCAAGCAAGGAACTCGAATCCCTCTCGCGCCGCGAGGAAGACCAGGCCTCCCCCGAGCAGCAGGAGAAGCTTGAATCCGCACAGCGCGACGCCGAGGAAAAGCTCGACGAGATCGTGAAGATGCTCGAACGCGGCCGCGACGGCTGGGCCGCCCGCCGCTCGCTCGAACGGCTGATCACCGAGCAGAAACAGGTCGCCGACCAGACCCGCGCCGCGGGCCAGGAATCGCAGGGCAAGACCGCGGACCAGCTCACCCCGCAGCAGCGCGACGAACGGAACCGCATCGCGCAGAAGCAGCAGGAGCTCTCTCAGCGCACCCGCGCCGTCATCGACACGCTCGAAGAGCAGGCCCAGCAGATGCAGCAGGCCGACCCCGGCCTCTCGCAGTCCATGCAGAAGGCCGCCGAAAAGGGCCGCAAGGAGCTCGTCCCCCAACTCCAGGAAAGCGCCGCCCAGCAGGTCCAGGAGAACAAGACCGGTGCCGCGCAACGCCAGCAGGAACAAGCCGCCCAGTCGCTCGAGGAAATGCTCGGCGAACTCGAGAAGGCCGAGCAACGCCGCGACGAAGCCCTCCGCAGGACCATCGCCGAACTCAACCAGTCGCTCCAACGCCTCGTCGCCCAGCAGACCACCGAACTCGAACGCCTCGCCGCCGAGGCCCGTGGCAGCGCTCAAGCCGACCTCGACAAGGGCATGATCGCCATCAATCGCGGCACCGCCGCGGCACAAGAACTCGTCAACGCCATGAGCGAGTCCGGACGACTCCCCGAGCTCCTCGACTCCGCGTCCAACGCCCAGTCCGCGGCGATCTCTCTCCTCCGCGCCAACCCCCGCGACCTCGCCGAGGCCGACTCCAACGAACGCCGCAGCCTCACCCGCCTCAAGGAAGCCATCGAGGAACTCGCCAAGCTCGACGAAGCCGCCGCCGAGCGCGAGTCCGACCGCGCCAAGGAAGAACTCGCCAAGGCCTACGCCAAAGCCCTCGAACAGCAGGCCGCGATCAACGCCGGGGCAGACCCCATGATCGGCAAGCCCGTCGGCCGTCGCGAACGCGCCGCCCTCCGCGCTCTCGGCGACGCCCAGGACGAACTCCGCGCCATGCTCGACGAACTCCGCACCAAGACCGACGGCCTCGATGACGCCAAGGTCTTCGACTACGCCCACAAGCGCCTCGATCAGTCCATGACCAACTCGGTCACGCTCCTCCGCGCCGGCACCGCCACGAAGCCCCTCGCGCGAGACCTCGCCGCGTCCCTCCGCGTCCTGGGCGCACTCGTCGAAGCCCTCAAGAACAGCCCAAAGGACGACGACGAACTCAAGGACGAAGAAGCCGGCGATGATGGCGGCGGTGGCGGTGGCGGCCCCTCCGGTCAGGAACCCCTCCTCCCGCCCGGCACCGAACTCAAGCTCCTCCGCATGATGCAGGAAGAAGCGATGGAGCGCACCCGCTCCCTCGGCGACACGCCCGACGCCGACCCCGACGAACTCGCCGCGGTCTCCAAGCTTCAGTCCGACCTCCACGCCCGCGCGCAGGAGCTCCTCGAATCGCTCCAGCAAGAAGCCGACCAGCCGCAGGTGCAACCCGAGCCCGCGCCCCCGGCAGAGCCCGCCCCCGAGGACCCATCATGAGCCCACGCATCCTCCTTCTCGCAGCCCTCCTCGCCGCGACACCCGCACTCGCGCAGGACGCCGCTCCCCCCGCCCAGCCCCAGGACCCAACACTCGACGAGCTCCTCGGCATCCCCGGCGAACCCAAGCCCGCGCCCGCCGACCCCAGCCGCACCGACCTCGACCGCAAGCTCGCACAGGCCGAAGTCGAAGACGATTTCGTTCAGGCCACCGAGCTCATGAAAGAAGCCGCGGCACGACTCGCCGACGCCAAGGACCCCGGCCTCGACACCCAACGCATCCAGGAGGACACCCTCAAGCTCCTCGACAAGATGCTCGACCAGGCGCAGAAGAAACAGAAGAAGCAGAAGAAGAAACAGCAGCAGCAACAACAGCAGCAACAGCAACAGGACCAGCAGCAGCAACAGCAGCAGCAGTCCAGTCAACAGCAGCAACAGCAGCAGCAGCAGTCCGACCAAGGCGACGGTCGCGGCTCGGAAGCTGCGGGCCGCGACGGCGAACGCAACTCGCCCCTCTCCGGCGACGCCGCGAGCTGGGGCAACCTCCCTCCCCACGTCCGCGACGCGCTCCGCCAGGGCCTGGGCGACCGCTTCTCAAGCATGTACCGCAACATGACCGAGCAGTACTACCGTCGACTCGCCAAGGACCCCGCCAACGCCTCGAAGCCTGAGTAACGCCATGCCCTCACCATCCGCCGCTTCACTGGCCATCATCCTCGCCGCCTGCTCGGCGCTCGCGCAGCCCGAGCCCGCCGCGCCCGCGCCAGCCGAACAGCCCCACCAGTCCGCCGCCAACAAGCCCGCCGAAAACGAGATCACCCCCGAACTCGACTCGCACGTCACCAGCGGCCTCGCCGCCCTCGCCCGCACCCAAAAGGCCGACGGCTCTTTCGGCGAACCCCAACTCGGCCGCACCGTCGCCATCACCTCGCTCGCGTGCCTGGCCTTCATGGCCGACGGCAACGCCCCCGACCGCGGCCCCTACGGCGAACAAGTCCGCAAGGGCCTCGAGTACGTCCTGCAGAACTGCACCGAATCCGGCCTCGTCGCCGCGCCCATGGCCAACACGCCCATGTACGGCCACGGCTTCGCCGCGCTCTTTCTGGGCGAGGTCTACGGCATGACGGGCGGCGACGGCTCCCCGCTCGACACCAAGGTCTACGAAGCCCTTAAGAAAGCCGTTCGCCTCGTCGAGTCCACCCAGAACGAAGAAGGCGGCTGGCGCTACAACCCCTTCCCC
>JBIKMF010000419.1:0-3422 GCA_044359425.1 Phycisphaerales bacterium | reverse complement strand
GCGGTCTTCCGGCGTGATGCGGCGGAGGAGTAGGGCTGCCTCGAAGGATGCGCGTACGTGCCGCTGAGCGATCTGAACAAACCTCTGGTGGAGATGCCTGCGCGGCTGGCGCTGCCGCTGCGCGATGCTGGGGCGTTTGATGTGACGGTTCGGCCGCCGGGTTCGAAGAGCCTGACGAACCGTGCGGTGTTGCTGGGGGCGATGGCGGGCGGGGAGACGGTGATTCGCGGGGCGTTGCGCGGAGCGGACGACTCGGAGGCGATGCGGCGCGCGTTGGTGGCGCTGGGCGCGGGGATTGATGAGGATACGGAGTGCACGCGGGTGCGCGGGGTGGACGGGGTGTGGCGGTCGCCGGCGGAGGGGATCACGCTGAATCTGAACAACGCGGGGACGGCGGCGCGGTTTCTGGCGGGGGCAGCGCTGCTTGCGCCGGGGCCGGTGACGATCGACGGGAACGCGCGGATGCGCGAGCGGCCGATCGGGGAGTTGGCGGGGATGCTGCGGCAACTGGGGTGCGGGGTGACGTTCGGCGGGAAGGACGGGTGTCCGCCGGTGACGATCGTGCCGCCGGGTTCGGCGAGCGCGGAGGGCGTGGTGCTGGACGTGCCGACGACGCTGTCGAGCCAGTTTGTGTCGGCGTTGCTGCTGGCGGCGCCGTGGATCAAGGGCGGGATCACGCTGCGGATGGTGGGGACGATCACGAGTGGCTCGTACGTGCAGATGACGCTGGGGCTGCTGAGTCGGCTGGGGGCGTGCGTGCAGACGAGCGATCGGATGCGGGTGATCCGCGTGCGCGGGGCGTGGCGGGAGGAGAGCGAGGAGCACCCGGTGCACCGGGGGATTCCGGCGTTCAGCTACGACGTGGAGCCCGATGCGAGCGGGGCGACGTATTTCTGGGGCGCGGCGGCGATGGTGCCGGGGGCGACGGTGCTGGTGCCCGGGTTGGATGAGCGGAGCCTGCAGGGGGACACGGGGTTCGCGGAGCTGATGGGTCGGATGGGGGCGACGGTGGCGGCGCGGGACGGGGGGATCGCGGTGACGGGGGGTGTGCTGAGGCCGGTGCTCGCGGACATGGCGGACATGCCGGACGCGGCGATGACACTGGCGGTGGTGGCGTGCTTCGCGGAGGGGACTTCGATCCTGAAGGGCGTGGGGACGCTGCGGGTGAAGGAGTGCGACCGGATCGAGGCGATGCGCGTGGAGCTGGGCAAGCTCGGCGTGCGCGTGGAGAGCCCGGTGTCGGGGGATGATGGGGCGATGACGGTGACACCGCCGGCGGGTGGGATCGACTGCGGGCCGGGGGCGGCGGAGGTGGCGTTTGACACGTACGACGACCACCGGATCGCGATGGCGTTGTCGCTGCTGAGTCTGCGGCGACCGAACGTGGTGATCAACAATCCGGCGTGCGTGGCGAAGACGTACCCGGGGTATTGGCGGGAGTTTGCCCGGCTGTTCTGAGGACCCATGCGCACGATCACACTCATCACGACGGGCGGGACGATCGAGAAGACCTACGACGAGCACAGCGGCTCGCTGGACAACCGGCGGTCGATCGTGCGGCGGATGCTGCGGCGGCTGCGGCTGGAGGACACGACGATCAACATCATCGAGCTCATGAGCAAGGACAGCCTGCACATGACGGATGAGGATCGGGAGCGGATCGCGGCGACGGCGCGGGTGGCGGCCGGGTGCGAGCCGGCGCCGACGGGGATTATCGTGCTGCACGGGACCGACACGCTGTGCGTGACGGGCGAGAAGCTGGCGGTGCAGCCGTGGCCGGTGCCGGTGGTGCTGACGGGCGCGATGCGGCCGTTCGAGATGGTGCGGTCGGATGCGCTGCAGAACCTGACGGAGGCGATTTTCGCGGCGGGGACGCTTGCGCCGGGGGTGTACTGCGCGGCCCACGGGCGTTGCCTGCGGTTTCCGGGGGTGATGAAGGACCGGGAGCGGGGGACATTTGTACCGGCGCGGTGAGGGGTTATCGGCTGGTGCAGACGGAACAGACGGCGTGGGGATGGGTGGATGTGGTACGGAGTGAGGGGGCGGGGTTGCCAGCGAGGTGACGGAAGACCGATGAGTGATCGGGCGGGGGCTCGCGCTGGTCGCGTGGGCCGTCGCCGGAGAGCCGGGAACCGTCATGGACAAAGCCAGTATCATCGGCCTTCTGATCGGCGCGGCGGCGCTGGGCTTCGTGTTCTTCGAAGTGTCGCACGGCAACTTCATGATGTTCTTCTCGATGGAAGGCGTGCTGATGGTGGGCGTGGGCTCGATCAGCGTGACGCTCATGGGCATGCCCATGGAGAAGGTGCTGATGATCCCCGGCTACTGCAAGCGCTGGGCGTTCAACAAGTCGATGCCGGTGACGGAAGTGATCCAGCTGATCTCGAAGCTGGCGGAGCGGGCGCGTCGGGACGGGATCCTGGCCCTTGAGTCGGAGATGGCGAACGTGAAGGACCCGTTCCTGATGAGCGGGTTGAAGATGGCGATCGACGGTGTGGAACCGAGCAACATCGAGTCTGCGCTGCGGATGGAACTGCTGGCGATGGCGGACCGGCACAAGGCGGGCAAGAAGTTCTTCGACCTGCTGAAGTTGTACGGCCCCGGGTACGGTCTGGTGGGCACGCTGGTGGGTCAGGTCGGCATGTTCGGCAAGCTGGCGTCGGCGGACATTGGTGCGCTGGGCCACGCGCTGGCGATCGCCGTCGTGGCGACGATGTACGGCGCGATTCTGGCGAACGCGATCGCCGGTCCGATCGGCGACAAGCTGGGGATGCGTTCGCAGGAAGAGCTGCTGAATCGCGAGTTGATGCTGCAGGCGATTCTGTCGATCCAGGCGGGCGACAACCCGCGTGTGACGCAGGACAAGATGATGGCGTTCCTCCCCTTCGTGACGCGTGGCAAGCTGAAGCTGGCGGCGTAATCCATGTCAGACCATGAAGAACATGGCGAGCACGACGAGGGCCACGGCGGCGGAAGCCACGGGGGCGGCGGTCACGGACCGGGCGGCGGCGGCCACGAAGAGGGGCACGAGGGTGCACCGGAGTGGTTGATCTCGTTCGCGGACAACGTCGCGCTGATGATGGGCTTTTTCGTGATTCTGCTGGCGATGAACATGGGCCCGAAGGGCTCGCAGGTGAACAACACCGGCGAACCGGGGGAGTCGACCGACCAGGCGGCCCGCGAGGCGGACTTCGTGATCGGGATGCGCGACGCGTTCAACTCGAAGATCGATCCCAACAGCGACGACCCGGCGGAGGCTCACCTGCGCAAGCGGCTGAAGGAGCGGCAGGGCGGACCTGCGACGGAAGAGGGACCGCAGGGCAACGCGCCCGCGCTGCAGGCGATCCGCCCGAGCGACTACAACCGCGTGGCGTGCTCGGTGCCGTTTGACGAGGGCGACGCGACGCTGTCGTCCTCGGGGC
>JBIKMF010000082.1:0-12617 GCA_044359425.1 Phycisphaerales bacterium | reverse complement strand
GGAGCCGACCGCGGAGCCTGAGGTGGTGACGATCGGAGCGGGGATGGGCTCGGGGGGCGCGGCGATCTCGCGCAGGCGGAGCGAGTCGAGGTAGATCGTGCCCTTGCCGCCCTTCTTGCTGGCGATCGCGAACTCGATCTTGTCGGCGCGGCGGAGGCCGTTCTTTCCGCCGGTCGGGCCCCACGCGTACGAGATGTTGCGCCGGATGTTTCGGAGGGTCGTCCACTCCGCGCGTGGTTCGTAGCCGCGACGGTTCAGCCACCAGACGTCGGACTTCTCGGCGTTGAGCGTCATGTCGCCGCCGGTGTCGAGGATCTTGAACTCCAGGTCGTTGGCGGGGCCTTCGCCCTTCACGTCGAACGCGAGCTCGAAGTTACCCTCGGGGAGCATGAGGCCGAGCTCTCGCTGCACGATGCAGAAGCCGGAGCCGACCTTGAAGTTGTAGTCGATGCGGAGGCACGCGCCGTCCCGGCCGGGGACAGTGGAAACCTGGATCTCCACGCCCTCGGAGGCGATGGGCTTCCAGTCCGCGGCTCGTTCGAAACCGTCGACCAGCGTCTGGCCCCGGGCGATGCCGCAGAAAATCGCCAAAACGGCGCACGTCCACGCTTTCGTCGAGGTTCTCATGGTCGTTCCAGCCCCGTTCAGGAGAGCCGCTGCTTCGCGGCGAGAATCGCGGGCACCATCGCTTCGGCACGGTGCCGCCAGGTGTGGTCGCGCTCGGCACGGGCCCGGGCCGCGCCGCCCATCGCCGCGCGACCCGCGTCGTCGGCGAGCAGGGCGTGGATGCGATCCGCGGCCTCGGAGGGCGCGTCGAAGAACGCCATTTCCTTGCCCTCTTCAAAGAGCGAACTCATCGAGGGACGGCGCTGCACGACGCCGGCGAGGCCGCACGCGGCGATCTCGAAGGGACGCGTCCCGACGCCCGCGTCGTCCTGCCAGCGGGCGGTGTGGACGACGACCTTGCCCTTGGCGAGCACCGACGCCATCTCGGAGTGGCGGACCGGCGGGATGGTGTCGGCCTTGATGTTCCAGGGCGCGAGGTTGTGGTCACCGACGACGGCGGTCTTGAACCGCCGCGAGATCCAGGAAACCAGGAACGCGCGCTCGGAGATCTCCACGTTGCGCACGATGCGGCCGGCCTGGATGAACGCGGGGGGCGCGGCGGTCAGGGTCTGCATCGCGACCGAGTGCTTGTAGTCCTCGCCCGCGATCGCCTCCATGCGGTCCAGCAGGGGCGTGTGCCGCGAGGCGACCTGGGAGTCCAGCAGCTTGAGCATGAAGCTCTCGAGCTCGGCGGGCTTTGGGCTTTGCTTCGCGAAGTTCTTCACGAAGGGCGCGATGTGTGTGACGAGGTCCTTGCGGATCGCCATCATGTCCGGGGTGTCGTTGTCCAGTTCCTTGAGCGCGGCTGGCGTGGGGTTGGGGTTGCCCTTGCCGCACGACATCACCACGTCGTACTCGGCCTTGGCGTCTTTACGGGGTGCGAAGATCTCGGGATCGGCCGCCCACGGCGTGTGCGTCGTGTTCGACATCCCCAGCTTCTCGCGTACCTCGCGGGCCACCGCGCTGTTGTCCACCACGTGCGCGAGCGCGCGGGTGTTGAAGAGGGGCTTGCCGAAGAACGGCGCGTACCGCCCGCCGTCGGCCCAGATTGGCGACTCGAACCAGAAGCACAGGTGCGGCACGCCCGCGATGTCGTACACCGTCATCGGCCGGCCCTTGCCGCTGGAGTGGGCGAAGCTGCGAAGCCCCAGGCCCTCCATCGCGCACGTCGCCTCGACCCCCTTCTCCTTGATTGTCCGGACGAGGCCCTCCGATGCCGCGGCCATGGCGCGCGGGTTCTTATCGGGCTCGGCGCCGTAGGAGTTCCAGAGGGGCGCGAGTTCGAGCATCATGGTCTCGTGCCCGGCTTTTTCGAAGCCGGTAACGAAGTCACGCATGATGAGTCGGGTGTACTCACCGGGATGAACGAGGAAGAGGATCCGCATGGGGCGAGTGTACGGGTGTTCGACGCGTCCAGTCCCTCGGTCAGGCGTGTTTCCCGCGCCTTCTGGCCCGTTCGGCCTCGACGAACCCGACGGCGCGGGCGATGGACTCCTCGATCTCGCGGTTGACGAGGAACATGTCGTACACCCCGCACCCGTGGGCCTGGGTGATCTCGGCCTTGGCCTGGGAGAACCGCTTCTGGATCGCGGCCTCGTCCTCGCGCTTGCGGGAGTGGAGGCGGCGGGAGAGTTCTTCCTCGCTGGGCGGTTCGATAAAGATCGCGAAGGCGTCGGGGAGGTGCTTCTTGACCTGCATCGCACCCTGGACGTCGATTTCGAGGATCACGAGCCGTCCACGCTTGAGTTGCTCGACCACCCAGCCCTTGGGAGTACCGTACTTTTTACCGTACACACCCGCGGTTTCGAGGAACTCGCCCGCGGCCCGGAGCCGCTCGAACTCCTCGTCGGTCACGAAGTGGTAGTCGACTCCCTCCACGTCCGCCGCGGTCTTCGGACGGGTCGTGCAGGAGACTGAGAAGACGGAGTCCGCGATGGACCGTTCGACGCCTCGGGTGATGGTGGTCTTCCCGACGCCGCTGGGCCCGCTGATGATCAGAACGAGTCCGTCGTCGGTATCCGTGAGAAGGCGATGGTCGGGCGACATGTGTGGAGCCGGAGCCCGGAGCCCACGGGCCCCGGGCGGTGTGGATTGCGGGTGGAGAACAGGGGGCCAGTGTACATCCCCACCGCTGCGGATCTCCACCAGGCTGCCGGGATCGCCCTGGCGACCCGTTTTCGTTCGTGTTTTGATTGGACGGAACCCGACTTGTCCCGCGTGCGCATTTCGGATAGGGTCTCCGTCCCCGTTCGACTCGTCCGCGTACCGCCTGGGAGGCGGGCACGCCGGCTGGTCGCCGGGAACCCGTTTGCTGGAGCTGCTGCAATGGCCAAGATGTTCTATTCGCTCGAAGAAGCCGCCGAAAAGCTGGGCAAGTCCACCGACGAAGTCCGCGAGATGGCGTCCAAGGGCCAGTTGCAGGAGTTCCGCGACCGTGACCGCCTGATGTTCAAGCGCGAGCAGGTCGACATCCTGGCCGGCGGTGGCGAAGACGACGCGATCCCCCTCGCCGACTCCGGTGACCTCGAGCCCCTCTCCCTTGCGTCCAGCGGCAGCGCCCCCGGCATCACGACCGACAAGGACTCCACGGGCATCAGCATCTTCGAAGCCGACGCCACCGACGAGGCCGACGCCAACGCCGTCACCCGCGTCTCCAACGTCCCCGGCTCGCTGATGGACCCGGGCGACAAGTCCGCGTCTGGCTCGGGCGGTCTCCTCGACCTCACCCGCGAGGGCGACGATACCTCGCTCGGCGCGAACCTCCTCGAGGACGTGTACGGCTCCGAGACTGTTGCGAACCAGACCGCTGCGGAACCCGCCATCGGCGGCGGCGACCTCTTCGAGTCCGCGCCCGGCACCGATGGCAGCGACGCGTACGCGGCGGGCGGCGCCCCGGCGATGGTCCTGGCCGAGCCCTACGACGGCACCTGGTCCGGCATCGGCGGCGGGCTCGCCCTCGGTGCGACCCTGTGCATGGCCTTCGCCATTGCCCTCATCATCATGTCGTTCATCATGCCCGCGGGTGGCCTGATCTCGTCGCTCGGCGACAAGTTCATGATCATCGTCGGCGCGATGGCCGGCATCCTGGTCCTCGGCGTTGCCGGCGGCTTCGCCTTCGGCCGTCGCTCCTAAGGAACCAGAGTCTCACAGCCTGTGCTGAGATTCGCGGCGTGATCGCCGCGGATCATTCTGCGCGCACGTTTGATTCCACCCAGTCCGCGATCTGGTCCTGGTACCAACTGAGGGTCCAGAACAAGCGGATGTGACCCCCGCTGACCGTGAGCCGATCCGGTCGTCCGAGCTTCTCGTACAGCAACTCGCCGCCCTCGTGCGGCACCCATTCGTCGCGCGACGCGTGGACCTGCAGCACCGGGAGGTCCTGCAGATACGCCCCCGCCACCAGCGGATCGAGGTTCACGCTCGCGCGGTACGCCTCCCCGACTTTCGCCACCCTCCCCTTCGCGGGCTTCTTCTTGCCGTCTTTGAGCGTCACCCCGCCATCGGTCAGCGTGCTCTCCTGGCTCAGCATGAACAAGTCGGCTCCCGAGCCCGTCAGCACGACCGCATCGATCCGAGGCGGGTTCTCCATCTGACGAAGCCGCGCGATCGCCGCCGGGGTCGCCAGTGAGCCCGCGCTGTAGCCCATGATCACCAGCGGACCCTGGAGCAGGTCCGGCCGATGCTCACGGAGGTACAGCACAATGGCCTCGACGCCGTACGCGTTGCTTGCGAGGGCGTCGTCCGTCAGCCTCGCGATCTCGGCTCCAAGCTCCGTCGTGTCGGTCGACGCCGTCAGCTCGAACTCGTACTCCGAGAGCTTCTCCATCTTCGCGGCGGCGGCCTTGAAGTCGCCCGCCACCGATAGCGGGTGCGTGAGCACCATTTGCTGCGGCTCCCCGTCGCCGACTTTGAACGGCAAGCCCTCGAACGCCATCAACCACGCGATGTACTTGTCGGCCTTGGCCTTCTCGAACGCCTCCTGGTTGCGCTTCGCCAACGGCGCGACGATCTGCGAGTCTGTGTGGACGTCGATGACCGCCCACCCGCGCCGGATCATCTCCAGTCGCATGGCCCGCTCGCCGGGGTTCGCCTGCAGGGCGTGCAGATGCAGCACGAGGCCCTTCGGGGCCTGCTGCTCACGCGGCGGAATCCGGATGTACATCCCGCTCAGCAGCCGCGAATCCACCAGATCCTTGGCATACACCGTCTGCTCACCTTCACGCGCCCGGGTGGCGTTGCTGAAGTCCAACCACTGCGACTGGTGCGTGGCGGTCTGCTTCGCCCGCTCCGTCGTCAGCCCTCGCGAGGTGATCACGGTGCCGTTGGGCAAGAACCCCAGCGAAGCCTCGAACTCCGATCGGATCTTCGGCCATGACGCGGGGTGGTTCGACTTGCGATGGTCCTCGAAGAGCCGCACGAGCGCGAGCCCGTGCACGGCGTTGTGGTGCACGGTGAAGTCCGCGTGCGACGTCACGTAGCGGTCGCGGTCCGTCGCCTTCGACTGGTCGACGTCCTTTCGCCACGCGAACCCCATCAGGCGCTCGGGCGTTTTGGCGGACTGCGCCCGCAGCACTTCCAGGTCGCGCGCCGGCCACTCGATCGCCGGTGGCGCGGCGGAGCGCGTTCCCCTCCCCGCGTCCGCGGGGGTGAACGTCGAACAACCAGCGAGCACGGCGCAGACCATCGCGCCAACGGCGTAAAGCTTCGTCCTCATGCGGCGTACACCATACCAACCGATCGCTCACTTCGCGCGGAAGGGGGAGAGCAGTTCCGGGCTGTCGATCCATGCCGCGAAGTAGGGATGCGCCGCGTCCTTGCGCATCATGAGCACCAGGAACGCGTCGTCGCACACCATCTGCTTGTCTCGGACGGGCGACGCGGAGGTGATCCCGATCGCGGCCTCGCTCTTGAGGATCGCGCCGTTCTCGTCGAGGCGGAAGCGGATGTTCTGCAGCGCCGAGGTTACGACCCCCCCGCTCTTGCTCCCCGAGACGGACGCGCCCACGAGTTCCTTCACGTCCCGGGTCACGTCGAAGTTCATCACCGGCACGACGAGCGAGTCGCCGTACCGAAACGGGATCTCTGCTGTGGGGTTGAGTGTGCCCATGGCGTTCTGGACGGTTGCGCCCAGCGTCCGGCCCGGAACCACCTTCGCGATGACCAACCGATCGCCCTCCGACGTCGTCGTGAGCTCGACCGTGAACACCTCGTCCGACTCGTAGCGCAGGATCCGCACCTGCTTCAGCATCGCGTCGCGGCTGTCGTTCTTGCCCCCGCTCCACAGGCCGAACGCCCCGACGCCCTTGCCCCCAAAGTCCAGGGGCTGTTCCCGACGGATGAAGGGCGTCGCGAACGACAGGTTCTTGAAGAGGTACGCGTACGCCAGCAGCTCGCCCTCCTCGAGGTTCGCCGGCAGCAGTTCCGGCGACGCCGCGCCCTTGAACTTCGACTCCAGGGCCGCCCGGATCCGCGCCAGCACCTCGGGCCCACCGGCGTCCGCGACGTACGACCCGTCATCGAGGTCCTGCTTGCTTTGGGGCGAGCGGTTCAGCAAGGCCCCGAGTTCGACAGCGTCACCGCTCCCGCTTACCTTGAGCGGCGGACCCATCAGCGTGCCGAGCTCGTTCCACGCGAGCTTGAACGTCGAACACCACAACAGCGACCGACCCGGCTCGATCGCCGCGTCCAGCGTCGGCGTCACGACGGTTTGCTTCAGGTCCCTCGCGGCATCCTCGGCGACCAGATCCGGTTTGCCGAGCAGCTCCTTGTGGCTCTTTTCCTGCCCTGTGCAGGAGGTACACATGCCGGCCACCGCGACCAGGGCCGCCGCGAGCGACACACGAGCCAACTCCGTCCATTCGATCGTCATACCGGGCTCCTTCCCAGGATTAGACGCCCGGAAGGTCCGAGAGTTCACCGGCGGCGCGAAACTGGTCGCGCGGGTTCCCCGCGGCCCTTCATCGAGATCGACCGCAACCAGATGACCACGCCCGCAACGGCCAGCGACACCGCGACCGGCCCGATGACGGCCGAGGGCACGGCCCAGAGGACGTTCAGGAGGATGATCGCGACTAGGCCGATCTCGCGGATCCTTGCGAGCCAGGGGGACAACCCCCTAACCCGGGGACCAGGGGTGGGGAGTGTGCCGAGGTCTTCACCTTCGCCGACGTCGACCTGGTCCCAGTCGATCATCCGCTGCTCGAGGCGGGCTTCCCGGAGGATGTCAGCGGCGGCGGCGCGGTCGCTGGCGCGGACGTGGATTTGTGCACCGGCCTGGTATCCGGCCTCCCACTGCATGGTGCGGGCGGCGGCGGAGAAGACTGCCGCGGGAATCCCCTGGCTTCGGAGGGTGGAAGCGATGGCTTCGCCCTCGAACTCGGTGGAGGCGGAGGTGAGGAAGACGAGGGGATTGGGGGTCTGGGGGTCCACCGGGATGTTGGATGCCGGGAGAGGCCCGAAGGTAGCAGGTCGGGGAGGGACGGGGAGGCGGGCGGGGTCCCAATACCATACACGACAAGAGCTTATGGAGCCGTGAACAAACGGGAAAGCCATGTGTTCAAGGCGCAAAGAACGCCGGGAATCGTTGACAACACGAGGGGTCTCCCTATCCTGAGACAGGGAGAATGCCGTCGCGATTCAGCGGCGGAGGGGCCAGGCAGGCCGGTCAACCGGTTTAGGTGGCCCTCGACCACAAGTGTGAGTGTGTTGGAGAGGCTGTTCGGAAGAGAGTGCCCGAGTGGCTGTCGCCGCCGGGTGGTGTTCCTCGCAGGAGATCAATCAATGTCGAAGCGGCACATGTTGGCGATGGCGTCTGTGGCGGGCCTGGCGTGTTCGATGGCGAACGCTCAGGTCATCATCTCTGAGGTCGTCGACGGCCCGCTCTCCGGCGGCAACCCGAAGATGCTCGAGCTGACGAACGTGGGCACGACCCCGGTGACGCTCGGCGCGGGCGACGTGATCGGGTACTACAGCAACGGGGCCACCGCCCGAACGACCCTGTGCGACTTCGGCGCGGTTCCCAGCGCGACCTCTCCGGGCTCGATCACCATCAACCCCGGCCAGTCCTGGACGCTCTCGTCCTCGGGCAACGGTGCGGCGGGCCAGTGGGCGGCGGCCTTCGGCCCGTCGGTGGTGCCCTCCTTCTTCACGACGAGCTTCATGGGTAACGGCGACGACGTCTATACCCTTGAGAACGCCGGCGGGATCGTCGACGTCTTCGGCGTCCCCGGCCAGCGTCCGGCCGTTGGCGTGACGTGGAACTACAACGACTCTTTCGCCCGCCGCAAGGCGACGGTGTGCGCCCCCAGCGCGACCTTCGACCTCAGCCAGTGGATCTTCCCCGGTTCTGACTGGATGGAAATCCCGAACCAGAACGGCGCGGCCGCGGCCAACACCTTGCTGTGGACGAACAACACGGGCTACATGCTCAGCCCCAACACCCACCAGAACGTCTGCGCCGGTCGCGTCAACGACTGCAACGGCAACGGCCTCGAGGACTTCGCGGAGATCACCGCGACCCCGAGCCTCGACGTCGACCGCAACGGCATCCCGGACACCTGCGACGTTCAGTTCGGCTTCGCCACCGACTGCACCGGCGACTTGGTCCCTGACGTCGGTCAGATCGAGGCGGGCACGTTCCCCGACACGAACACCAACGGCATCCCCGACGGCTGCGAGGGCCTGCTGTTCGACTGCAACGGCAACTTCATCGAGGACGCGACCGAGATTCTCAACGGCACCGAGCAGGATTGCAACGCCAACAACGTTCCCGACTCGTGCGAGCTCGCTCGCGGCGGCCTGACGGACGCGAACGCGAACACCGTTCCCGACGCCTGCAGCCCGGACAACGCCTATGTCGGCGAGACCCCGATCAACGCCACCGTGACCGCGACCGGCGTCCGCAGCGGTCCCTTCGGCGACGCGTTCTTCAACGTTCAGGGCCCCGAGCAGGTCAACACCGGCAACCCGCCCCCGGCCCCCGGCACCAACCGCTCCTACGGCGGGCTGCGGTTCCCGATCGCGGCCATCGCCGCGAAGCTCGACTCCGTCTTCGGCCCGGGCAACTGGGAAGTCGAGAAGGTGTACCTCGTGCTGACCCAGTCCAATGCCGCGTTCACCGCTGGCGGTGACGTTGTGGCCTACCACTCCAACGCGGACACGGTCAGCTTCGCGAACGGCTCGACGACGACCCAGTTCGACAACTTCGCCACCGACTTCCCGGACGCCGAGGGCATTACGGACTGGACGTTCACGCAGGTCGCCAACGGCACGGTTGAGAACCACCTCCTGTTCGACGCCTCCGTGGTCGGGCAGTCCATCGGCGCGGTTCTGGTCGCCGACGAGATCGAATCCGGCGCGGGCAGCCTGACCCTCGTCCTCAAGAACGCCGACACCACCCCGACCGTCTCCGCGACCTACGCGGGCTTCACCAACAACACCTACGCCGGTCCGACCCTCGTGGTCTTCGGCCGTGAAGCCACCGGCCCCACCTGCCCCTGGCAGACCGACGGTTGCTACGCCGACTACAACAACGACGGCGGCATCGATGGTGACGACGTGATCGCGTTCTTCGCCGACTGGGACTCCAGCAACCTCTGCGCCGACGCCGACGCTTCGGAAGGCGTTGACGGCGACGACGTGATCTTCTTCTTCGCCTCTTGGGATGCCAGCGGCGGCGGCTTCCCCGGCTGCTAAGGCCTCCGCCCTCCAAACCTGATTCGACCCTCAACCCCGGGCCCTGCCCCGGGGTTGTTTGTTTTGCGCGTGCGTCGAGACCCCCCATTTTCTCCCAGATTTGGGAACGCCCCGTCCCCTAGTTCTGGTACACTTCTTCAACGTGTCCTCGTGGGGAGACGAGGTCGCGGACTTTGTGCGTTGTCGTTTGACCGAACACGGGAGAGAGATTCATGATCCGCCACGCCCTCGCGATTTTCAGCGTTGCCGCATGCGCCACCGTCGCGCTCGCCGATCCCCCCTTTGATGCCAACCTTGTCGCCAACCCCGGCGCCGAGCAGGGCCCCTCATCCGGCGGCGGCCAGGTCCCCGTCCCGATCCCGGGCTGGACCGCATCATCGAACTTCACCGTCGCCTCCTACGGGAGCACCGGACTCCCGTCCGCCAGCAGCCCGGGTTCGCCGAGCCGCGGGTCCCAGTTCTTCTTCGGCGGCCCCGGCCCCTCCAGCCCCTCGTCCGCTTCGCAGACCATTGACGTCTCAGCGGGCGCGTTCGAGATCGACCGCGGCCGCGTGGACTTCGCGTTCTCCGCGTACCTCGGCGGCGTCGCTGGCCAGGACGACACCGCCCTGGTCGCGGCCGTGTTCAACGATGCCGCGGGTGAAAGCCTCGGGACCACCAACCTGCTGGGTCCGACCAACGCGGGGCGGCAGAACACCACGGGGATGCTGCTTCGTCAGCGTCTGGGCGACCTTCCCGCGGGCACCCGCAGCATCACGGTCATCGTGAGCATGTCGCGGGCGAGCACGTCGGTGAACGAGGGGTGCGCCGACGACATCTCGCTGGTGCTCTCCCTCGGCCCGTGCCCGGCGGACTGGAACTCGGACACCGGCGTCGACGGCGACGACGTCATCGCGTTCTTCACCGATTGGGACGTCAGCGAGGCCGACTTCAACGAAGACGGCGGCACCGACGGCGACGACGTGATCGCGTTCTTCGGCCGCTGGGACAGCGGCTGCTGATCCCACCCGGCTCCCCGCCAGGACATCCTGATCCCACCACGCACGCGGGCCGACCCGCGTGCGTTGCTTTTTGGTGGTCTATCCGGGACCGCGCGGCTCCGAGAAGCCCGTCCAAGGCCCGGAAACCGCTGAATCCCGCGGGCTTTCGGCCGTCTGGGCGCTTGGCTGGCGCGCGTAGCGAGGTATACTGCCGGGGTTGCCGGCGGGGTTCGGAGGGGTACGGCACCAGGGAAGTACGGCACGCCATGATGAACTCGAAGTATCTCCACGCCCTTGCCGGCGCATCCATCTGCTGCCTGATCTCGACGCAGGACGCACTCGCGCAGCTCCGGGTGGCTACGTGGAACATCAGCTTTTACGACGGCACGGATCGGGCCGCCGCCATCCAGACCGCGGTGTACGGCTCGTTCAACGGTCGCAGCATGTCACCCGATGTGCTCCTGGTCCAGGAGATGGAGAACTCCACCGCCATCACGACCCTCCGCAACGTGCTCAACGCCGCGCCCGGTAGCCCGGGCGACTGGGTCGCCGCCCCCTACCTCTCCGGTCCCGACACCGTCGGCGGCATGCTCTACCGCTCGTCCAAGGTCCAGTTCCTGGGTGCGACCGTCATCGCCGCCTCGAACGGCACCACCGCCGACCAGCCCCGCAACACCGAGCGCTACGACATCCGTCCGGTCGGGTACACCGCCGGCGCAGCGACCCTCGCGATGTACTGCTCGCACATGAAGGCCGGTGGCACCGGGGACGACAACGCCCGCCGGCTCATCGAGACCACGCGCATCCGCAGCAACGCCGAGGGCCTCGACACCAACCCCGGGAACGGTGTGAACGACGGCCTCCCCGCCGGATGGAACTTCCTTCTCGGTGGCGACTTCAACATGCAGACGTCGTCCCAGACGTCCTACGTCGAACTGGTCGGCTCGCAGACCAACAACACCGGCCGGTTCTTCGACCCCATCAACACCCCGGGCAGTTGGAACAACAACAGTTCGTTCCGCTTCGTCCACACGCAGGACCCCATCGGCGCGGGGGGGATGGACGACCGGCACGACCAGATCCTCGTTTCCGCCAGCCTGATCGACGGCCAGGGCCTCGAGTACATCGGCAACGCGCTCCTCCCGTACAGCACGTCGACCTGGGAAGACCCAAATCACTCCTACCGCTCCTGGGGGAACGACGGCTCAAGCTACAACTTCACCATGACCGTCGCCGGTAACACCATGGTCGGGCCGGCGATCGCGCAGGCGCTCATCGACGCGTGCAGCCCCACGGGCCAGAACGCCGGCGGCCACCTCCCTGTCTTCCTCGATCTTCGCCTCCCGCCCGAGGTCACGTCGACCACGGTCCTCAACTTCGGCACCGTCACGCAGGGCTCGCCCGCGTCGCTGCCGCTGAGCGTGTCCAACGCCGGCAACACGGCGCTGTTCGGCGCGAACGGCATCGCGAACCTCGGCTATTCGCTGGTCGCGAGCAGCGGCTTCACCGCGCCCGGGGGAACGTTCAACGATGCCGCGGGTGGTGGTGTCAACTCGCACACGATCACGATGAACACATCGACCGTGGGCCCCAAGAGCGGCACGATCACGATCAACAGCAACGCACCGGACGAACCGGCCCGGGTGGTCATGGTCACGGGCACCGTCGTTTCCGGCAACACCGCACCCACCGCGAACGCCGGCCCCGACCAGTTCCTCACCGACGCCGACAACTCCGGCAGCGAACCCGTGTCGCTCAACGGATCGGGCAGTTCCGACCTCGAAGGCCCGATCGCAAACTACCGGTGGACCCAGGGCGCCACGCAGCTCGCCTCGTCCGCGAGCCCGACCGCCAACGTCGTCCTCGCTCCCGGCATCCACACCATCACCCTCACCGTGACCGACAGCGGCGGCCTCACCGGCACCGATACCGTCGTCATCGACATCAACCGCCGTCCCACCGCCAACGCCGGTGCTGATCAGTCCGTCACCGACACCGACAACAGCGGCGCGGAGTCGGTCGTGCTCTCGGGCTCGGGCTCCGACACCGACGGCACCGTCACGTCCTACACCTGGCACGAGGGCCCAACCCTCATCGCCACCGGCCCCTCCCCCACCGTCAGCCTCCCCGTTGGGCCGCACACCCTGACCCTCACCGTCACCGACAACGACGGCGCCACCGGCACCGACACCGTCCTCGTCACCGTCCTCCCGGGCTGCCCCTCCGACTGGAACCGCGACGGCTCCGTCGACGGCGATGATGTCATCGCCTTCTTCAGCCAGTGGGACGCGGGTGACGCCGACTACAACAACGACGGCGGCACCGACGGTGACGACG
>JBIKMF010000418.1:0-3428 GCA_044359425.1 Phycisphaerales bacterium | reverse complement strand
GGGGATGCCACCGGCGGGCGGGATGGGCCTGGGGATCGACCGGATCACGATGCTGCTGACGAACCAGCGGACGATCCGCGACGTGGTGCTGTTCCCGATGATGCGGCCGGAGGAGACGACGGGCGCCTGAGCACTGGAGGCGGCGCGTGAAGCGAGCGAGGATGGGGAATCCGCTGATCGCGATGGCGTGCGTGCTGTGGCTCGGGGTGGACGCGTGGATGCTGCGTGATACGCAAGGGAGTGGCGCGGGATCGCTCGCGTGGTGGGTGTCGCACGGGCGGGCGCGGGATTGGCTGCCGCGGAGTTGGGGTCAGATCGTGCTGGCGAAGCAGGGCACGGAGATGGTGCTGGGGGATGCGGACGGCGGGAGCTTCGACGGGCTGATGCGGACGCTGGCGGGGAGCCAGGGCGCGGTGACGGCGGAGTACGTGGTCGAGACGGAAAGCGTCGGCCTGTGGGCGCCGATGACGGCGACGCACAATCACCTGATGGTGCTCGAGCCGGTGATCAAGACGACACCGGAGGCGCAGGAAGCGGCGTGGTCGTACGCGCCGTCGGCGCGCGAGGCGTACGCGCGGTGGCTGGAGTCGAACGGACTTCCGGCGATCGCGGCGGATGCGCGTAGGACGCCGCGACGCGAGAGCGAGGTGCTGTGGGGCGGCGTTGCGCGGAGCGGCGTGGCGATGGTGATGCTTGTGGTGCTGGGATTCTCGGCGTGGTCGATGCCGGAGTGGGCGAGGGTGCGGCGGCTCATGAAGCGTCGGCGGTCGTGGGCGCGGGGCGTGTGCTCGGGGTGCGGGTACAAGGTGGAGTCGCTTGCGCGGTGCCCGGAGTGCGGTGGTGAGCGGGAGAAGGAATCTGAAACTTGAGATCTGAGATTTCAGATCATGAACATCGGCTTGCACAGCCGGCGATTCATCTGACGCACTCTCCGTTGACCGAACTTATCCCACGAAACGTCTCTCGAACTCAACGGGGCTGACGTAGCCACGGGCCGCGTGCGCGTGTAGAGCATTGTGATGGACCTGAACGACGCGACGCGGGCCTCCTGCGGCATCACGATCGCCATTGGCGGCAGGCTCGAGTTCACGGATGCGTTGCGCGGCGGGGAGATCGGTGGGGATGGTGGAGATCGCCGAGGCCGGCTTGGCCTCCTCGACCCAGACCGCGGGCGACGGAGGAGATGGTGTGGCGCTGAACGAGAACCTGCTCGACCGCACCTCGCTTGCACTCGTTCGAACAGACCTTCTTACCCATCGTGACATTCCTTCCCCGTGATGTTGGAGCACGGGTCGGTTGGTCGCAACGGAAGGTGGGACGGGTCATACTGTGTGGCGGTTTGGAGGTGGTGGTGTGTGGTGCGGGGGAAGGTGGGTGATGGCGTGGTGCAGCCGGTTGTGTTGAAGTCGTCGGTGCTTGGGGGGTGCGGGGTGCCGCACGGGTTTAGCACGCGGGTTGGGGGCGTTTCGGCGGGGGTGTTTGCGTCGCTGAACTTCGGGAATCCGTCGGATCTGCCGGAGGGGCAGCGGGATTCGCGGGAGACGATCGCGCGGAACTTTGGTTTGCTGCTGGGGGCGGTTGGAGCGGAGGGGAGGCGGGTGGTGCAGGTGCATCAGGTGCACGGGGCGGCGGTGCATGTGGTGAGGCGAGGAGCGGAGTTGTCGGAGATCACGTGGGGGGATGTGAAGGCGGATGCGATTGTGACGGATGAGCCGCGGGCGGTGGTGGCGGTGAGGGTGGCGGATTGCACGCCGGTGTTGCTGTCGTCGGAGGATGGGGGCGTGGTGGGGGCGGTGCACGCGGGGTGGCGTGGGGTGGTTGGGGGCGTGGTGGAGCGAGCGGTGGAGGCGATGCGGGGGCTGGGTGCGCGGGGGATAGTGGGGGCGATTGGGCCGTGCATCAGCGGGGGGGAGTTTGAGATTGGGGAGGAAGTGGTGGGGGCGTTTCGTGGGGTGTTTGGGGATGATGGGGCGTTGGTGTGGGAGGTTGGGGGAGGGAAGGGGCGCGCGGACATGAAGGCGTGTCTGGCGAAGCAGTTGGCAGGGGTGGGGGTTGAGCGGGTGGAGGTGGTGGCGGGGTGCACGGTGCGGGACGCGGAGCTGTATTACTCGCACCGACGGGAGCGTGGGGTGACGGGGCGGATGGTGGGCGTGATTGGGGCGCGTGGGTGAGCGGGGCGAGGTGATGGGCCGGGGCGGTTCCTACGCTTGGCCCATGCCACTTGAGATTTACAACACGTTGAAGCGGAAGCAGCAGGAGTTTGTCGCGGCGGACCCGGCGAGCGTGACGTTTTATTCCTGCGGTCCGACGGTGTACGACGACGCGCACATCGGAAACTTCCGGTCGTTTCTGGCGGCGGATCTGCTGCGGCGGTGGATCGAGTCGCCGTGGTGCGAGCTGCGCGAGCGTGGGGGTGGGGTACACGCGGGAGCGCGGCGGGTGGTGCACGTGATGAACATCACGGACGTGGGGCACATGACTGACGATGCGGACGGGGGCGAGAACGGCGAGGACAGGATGGCGGTGGCGGGGCGGCGGTTGGCGGAGGCGAAGAAGAGCGGGAAGATACCGGCGGGGGTGTCGATTGATCCGAACGATCCGTACCAGATCGCGCGGTTTTACGAGGATCGGTTTCGGGAGGACGCGAAGGCTCTGGGATTGAAACTGGCGATCGAGGCGGATCAGGATCCGACGCTGATGCCTCGGGCGACGCAGAACGTGGAGGGGATGAAGGTTGTGGTGGCGCGGCTGATCGAGCGGGGGTGCGCGTACGTGGTGGGGCAGCCGGGCGCGCGGGTGGTGTACTTCCGGGTGAAGAGCTATGGGCCGTACGGGGCGTTGAGCGGGAACACGCTGGAGGCCTTGCGTGCGGGAGAGGGCGGGCGGGTGAGCGACGAGCATCAGTCGCAGAAGGAGCACCCGGCGGACTTTTTGCTGTGGAAGGAGGATCCGTCGCACATCATGAAGTGGGATTCGCCGTGGGGGAAGGGGTATCCGGGGTGGCACATTGAGTGCTCGGTGATGAGCTTGACACGGCTGGCGCCTTCGCTGCGTGGGCGGGCGGATGCGCAGGCGGCGTTGGCGGAGTTCAGCGTGCCGGGTGGCGCGGCGTTGATCGATCTTCACTCGGGCGGGGAGGACAACATCTTTCCGCACCACGAGTGCGAGATGGCGCAGTCGTGCTGCGCGTTCAACGCGGCTCCGGCGGAGGGGAGCTACGCGACGATGTGGTTCCACCCGCGGTTCTTGCTGGTTGAGGGGACGAAGATGAGCAAGAGCAAGGGGAACTTCTTCACGGCGCGGGACTTGTTTGCGCGCGGGGTGGAGCCGGCGGCGCTGCGGCTGGAGTTGATCAAGACGCACTACCGGAGCAACGCGAACTTCACGATGCAGGGGCTGGAGGATTCGCAGCGGATGTTGGATCGGTG
>JBIKMF010000416.1:0-3445 GCA_044359425.1 Phycisphaerales bacterium | reverse complement strand
CGGCATGATGAACTCCACCCGTGATCGAGGGGGCTCGCTCTTTGGTGACTTCGGCCGCTCGGGCTTCTCTGTTCGCGAGTTCTGGGAATGCCGCGGCGGGATAGGGCGGATGGGACGCAGGGGACCGATGGGAGCGCGAGCTTGGAGAGGAAGAGGGGTCGCGTCTTCATTGCCATCTTCGTCTATGACCTGAAGTGGCGGCCGGTGGCGGCGTACCACGAGACCGCACACCCGGCGACTGCGGACAGAGTGACAGCATGGCGACAGCACGTTCGCATGGGACTCCGCGAAACTCAGGAACACACCGTGATTACCGCCGGCGGCTCGCGCCGAGCGCCGACGCACAGAGCAACACCGCCAGCCCACCGGGGGATGGGATGACAGCCAGCCAGCCTTCGAGCTGGTTTGAAGAGTTCACACTCCAGCCGAGGATTCGCGTGCCGTCGTCTGACATGCCGACGACCTCGTTCCGAAACCCGATGACTGAGAGATCGGCGGGGACGGTGACTCCGATGGAAGCGAAGTACGTGTCAAGGCGGTGCATGCCGGTCGATGCTTCCCAAAGAAAGCCGTCCCCAACAATGATGCTCCCGTCACTGTTCATCGCGCGCGGCACGCCGAACGTTGACCTGCCGGGATCAAGCTGTTCGATCCGGCCATCAGCGGCGACGCGGACCGGGTAACCTCCTGGCTCGGTGCCCCCCATCCACTGACCGTCCGCGCTGATCGAGTCGAATCGGACGAGCGACGGATAGACGGTGTAGCCGTCAGTTTCACTCCAGCGAAAGGCCACCTGAGCACCGACCGACACATCGGAGGCATACCCGACCGCCACCGACCCATCGAAGTTCGTAGCGATCGCTCGGCCTCTCGTGGCCCCGCCCGGGACGGGGCCCATGCTGACGAAGCCGGTCTCGGCGGTCCAGCGAACCGGAACGCCGATAGAAGAGAGACCGATGACCGTCTCCGACCGGCCGACAATGACCCGCCCGTCGCCGCTGACGTCGTGCGTGATGGTGTCTTGATAACCGCTGTAGCGCCCCAAGATCGTGGGAAGGCCTCCCGGCGACCACGAGCGAGCGGAGTAGCCCCCGGTAGCAGGCTCAGGTCCCCACCCTGCCGCGACGACTCCGTCAGCAGAGAGCCCGGTCCAAGCCGTCATGTCCGCGGCAGGCTGCGCCGCGGTAAGCACAAGCCCACCAGAGTGCGTCCACTCGAAACTCCACTTTGGGGCACCAACCCCGATGGCTTGCGAAGTACCAATGATGCGACTGCCATCGCCGCTGATCGCGCCAGGGCGTGATTCGCGATAACCCTCCGGCACACCGAAGCGATAGAACCCGATCGGGATGTCCTGGCCGATTGCGCTCCCAGCCACCCCACCAGCAATCACGATCAGAACCAGTGTGCGCAGCATCAGCGTTTTCCTTGAAGACGGTCCAAGGAGAAACTGCCACGCGGCGGTGGCGGCGGCCAGTAAAGTGGCGGAATAAACGGTTTGGGCCGCGGATTCAGAGGGCGGAGCTCCAAACACATCCCTACCTCTTGGTCTCGGGTGTAGTTGAAACTGCTTCGGGTTCAAAGGGGTGAACCGGAGGCATGTGTTGAGGATGGACTGGTCGTCGGGTTGTTCACTCCTCTGCCCCTTGCGGGGCAGGAAGAAGTTGTTCAGTTCGTTTCTACGGGTTGCGTTCCGCCCGCGAGGGCGCGGGCTCCGCTGCACCCGTAGCGACATTCCTCGGCCCCTATCGGGGCCGGGCAAGAGGGGTGGGGTCTATATCATATGTCGTTTAGAACGGCGTGAGTTCCCGGGGCTCGCACGTCGGGCTTGCGTAGGTCTGCACCTTTGGTGCTCGGGTTTGGTGTGGGGGAGGGTGAACGCGTCCGCCCTTAGCCGGGCGGAGAGGAATCAGGGGGCCTTCCGGTGGCTTGCTCGCAAGGCCTCGCCGCGCCACCGGCAACCGTGCGTGCGCCCGAAACGGGCGAAGAGGGGTGGTGCGCGGTGTTGTGCGGCGCGGCGTTGTGGCGTCGGAAGTGCAACGAAGACGCGGCTGGAAAGCCGCGGAGACCCAGCGGCAGGAATGCCGCTGCGACGCATCAGAAAAAAAGCCCGGAGCTTTCGCCCCGGGCCTTTGGTCTACGTTTTGGTTGAATCAGCAGCCGGAGTCCCAGGCGGCGAAGAAGCCGATGACGTCGTCGCCATCGACGCCGCCGTCGCCGTTGTAGTCACCGCCGTTGAGCGAACCGGAGTCCCAAGCGGCGAAGAAGGCGATCACGTCGTCACCATCGACGGAACCGTCGAGGTTCACGTCCGAGGGGCAGCCCGGAACGCGGATGGAGGGCGAGATGGAACCGGGGGTGCCGGTCTTGAAGAGTTCGAGGGTGCCGCTGCCCGCGCGGGGCGGGACGTTGGCGGTGAACCAGAAGTTGTACATGGTGCCCCAGCGGAGGGCGTTGGAGTTGGGGTTCTGCGCGAAGGTCTGCGTGGAGTTCCAGCGCACGGCGCCGGCGGTCCGGGCGGAGGCCCAGTCGGTGTTGGAGTAGGGCTCGCCGGAGTGGTAGTTCACGTCGTTGAAACCGATGTTGGTCACGGTGATTCCGGCGGGAACGGGGACTTCGAAGGCGTAGCCGGAGCGATCCGAGTTCAGGTTGAAGATGGCGTAGTCGTACTGCCACAGGCCGTTGCCGAGGTCGGTGACCTTGTTGGCGACGTAGTACCGGCCTTCGCCCGGGACGTTGATCGTGCCGATTTCGACGCGGGTGTCGAGCTGGCCGACGCCCAGGCCGTGGGTGCGCCACGCCTGAATGGCCGGGATACCCATCTGCTGGGAGCTCGCGACGGGGACGAGGTTGAACGAGGCGTCAACCGTGACCCGCTTGTGGGTGGAGTTGTTGGCCCAGTTCCCGGCGGCGGCGTCGTCCGTCGCGGCGTAGACGCCCTCGACGAAGTAGAGCGAGCCGGGGAAGTTCGCGGCGGTCAAGTCGGTCTGGGCGATCTGGAGGCGCTTGTCGATCGAGGTACCGGTGGTGCCGCCGTTGAACGTTTCGACGCCCGTCCACCCGTTGATGGTCGAACGAGGAGCCAGGCGGCCCTGGCCGCCGTTCCAGCCGCCGGAGTAGATGTCGCGGCAACCGGGCTTGAGGCCCGTGCCCGGCGCGCCGGTGTTGCAGGTCAGCCCGCACCCACCGCCGCTCGCCGCGCAGCAGGCCATCTTGGCCCAGCTCTGGCCGATCTGGATCATGCGGCCGTTGTGGAGGCGGTAGGCGTTCATGGCCAAAGCCGGGGTTCCGTTGTTGACCCACTGGAGCGTGGTGTTACCGAGGTTGCAGGTGTAGGAGCCGAGGGCGTACGCCCGGATTCCGCCGACCGGGGTGTAGCTCGTGACGTCCTGGATGTCCTGGTGCGTTACGTCAGCGCCGATCGACTGGCCGAACGCGGCGCTCG
>JBIKMF010000415.1:0-3459 GCA_044359425.1 Phycisphaerales bacterium | reverse complement strand
GTCGCGAGTTGCACGGTGTCGCCGGCCATGCGAGAGAGCGCGATCGGAGGCACCGTGGTCGTCATCGGGCGACCCGAAGATTCCCACGCATCGGCGAAGCGTGTCGGGCCCGTACCGGCGCCGCCGGTGATGACCATGCGGCCGGCCGCGGCGTCGTAGCTCATCGCGTGGGTCCAGCGAGGGGTCGGGCTGGTCGTGAAGGACTGGGGTTGCCAGGCCGTGCCGGTCCAGGCGTAGGCGTCGTTCAGCACGGTGCCGCCGGTCGAGCCGCCGAGGAGCAGGACTCGGCCGAGAGAGGCGTCGAAGGCTGCCGCGGCGTAGAAGCGTGCGGAAACTCCGGTTGTTGCGACCTGCGTCCACGCGGTCCCGTCCCACTCCCAGGTGTCACCGAGCAGGCCGGGGCCGAAGCCGCCGAACAGGATGGTGCGTTGACGCGCGGGGTCGTAGGCCATCGTGTGCGCGAAGCGAGGCGAAGGGCCGGTGGTCGCGGCTTGCGTCCATGAGTTGCCGGTCCATTCCCAGGTGTCGCCGAGCACGGCGCCGTTGGCGTCGAGTCCGCCGAAGAGAACGAGGCGGTTGCGTGCGGAGTCGAAAGCGAGGGTGTGGCCTGCGCGTGCCGCGGGGCCGGAGTTTGAGAGGAGCGTCCACTCGGAGCCGTTCCACTCCCATGTATCGGCGACGGCGGAGGAGTTGACGGCGGCGTCGGTCTTGCCGCCGAATAGGAGGATGCGGCCGTTGGCGAGTGTGGCCATGGCGTGATCGGTGCGCGCGGCGGGGCCGGTGGTGGCGACGTTGGCCCAGCCGGAGTCGGAGCGGAGCCAGGTGTCGCCGAGGGTTGCGCCGGATGCATCGCGGCCGCCGAAGATGAGTGTGCCACCGTTGACGCCTGAGTACGCCTGCGCGTGGACCCAGCGAGCGCCGAAGTCCTCGGTGCCGGTGGAGGTCCACGCGGGCGGGCAGGAGGTGATGGTGAGGGTGGCGACATCGCTCATGACACTGCCGCAGTTGCCGGAGACGAGGCAGGTGTAGGCACCTTGGTCGGACCACTGGGAGTTGGAGATGGTGAGCGTGGGCGTGTCGGCACCGGAGATGCGGGCGTTGTTGGCGAGGGGGAGTCCGTTGCGGTGCCAGAGGTGGGTGGTGGCGGAGGGGGAGGAGCTGCCGACGCTGAACTGTGCCGTGCTTCCGTTGGGCGATGAGATGCTGGTGGGTTGCTGGGAGATGGTGCAGGGGGAGGCGAACTGCAGGTCGAGGGAGTATGAACCTCCGCCGGAAATGGTCCCCGGTACCCTGGCCGCGACTATTTGCATCTGCATGGATAGGACGTATCTTCCAGGTACCAGCGTCCCCGCCAGATCCGCTGATCCCGACGATGTGACTAGAATGCTTCCCGTCTCTTCATTAACCTCGAAGCGGATCTGGGACTGGTGGAGAACCTCGGGAGTGGGGCCGATTCGCGCTAGCTGCATGGAGGCGGAAGAGGTGAGGTAGTTAAAGTCAAAATCGATGGTCCAGTTTCCCGTGAGGGCGAAGGGCTGAGCCTCGGTAACGTCAAATGTCGTCGTAAAGTTGCTTGCACCGAGACCGGTGAAGAGCTGAACACTATCCGCAGCCCAAACCGTACCGGCGGCGGAGATGCGGCTGGTGGAAATTGTCGACTGCTGCGTGCCCCGACCGACTCCGAGATCGTTGAGGTAGGCGTCACCGACCCACTCCCCAAATCCCGGGGCCGATTCGGTCTGAGAGATCTCCATAATCCGAGCGGTGACTGTGCGCGACTGCGAAACCAGAGTCACCCGCCCGCACGGTGCGGGCTGACACAAATCAGGAACCCCGTTGTCGTCGCAGTCCGCGAGTTGGCCATCTAGAATCTGCCCCTTGTCGACGATGCCGTCGTTGTTGCAGTCGGCGGAGTACTCGATGCACAACCGATTCGGAGTGCAGCATGTTCCTGGCCCCCAATCATCGAGGTCGAAGGCACCATAGGTCACACCCCAATGCTGGAGGTCCCACGAGTTCTCAGGATGGCCAGCGATCCACGGAATCCAACTCGCCACCTCGCCGGTTACCCAGCGCCAACCGCCCCCAGGTTCGCTGAAATCGGCGGCTGCTCTGTCCTGGTAGAGCCCGACGTAGCACAACTGGCCCCAAGGCCAGGGCGGAGTGCCGTATTGCTCGGCAAGGAACGCCCTCTCTCCCTCGCTGGTGACGGTGACCAGATCGCCGCCCGAAGCAATGCAGACCGCCCGGGCGGTTGCCCAATCCCCGGCGTCGGTCGGGCGCAGTTCATACCAATGCCCATTCCCCCCATCCTCCACCCGCCACTGAACGGGCTGCGCCCGCGCCGACGTTGCCGCGAGGCCGAGCACAAGAGCGAGGCAGACGTACTTCATCATCCAACACCTCCGAGAGAAAAGGCACCGAATAGAACACATCCGCAGGGTGACGGGTCTCAGCAGCCGGCATCCCATCGCTCAAAGAACTCAATCACATCATCCCCGTCGACGGAGCCGTCGGCGTTGAAGTCGCTGGGGCATGCGATGTCGAAGTTGACTTCAGCGGTCAGCAGTTCCGGGCCGCATCCTGGGGTGATGCGGCAGCGATACCCGGTTGCGACGGCCGGACCGGGGTTGTTGACGACGAGCGCGGGGCCGCGCGTGTTCATGAACCTTGCGTTCTCACTGAGGGCCGCCCACTGGCCCCCGAGTTCGGCGGGGGCTCGCCTCTCCCACTGGTAGGAGGTCGTCGCTTCGCATCCCGGCGGGGCCTCGATGAGAACGACAAACGTGACCGGTGTTCCTGGTGCGGCCTGCACTGACACCGGTTGCTGTGTGATGACGGCGGTCGGAACGACGCGGACGTTGTCGAGGTAGAAATCGCTGTCGGATCCGTTGGCTTCGGCGCAGATACGCACGGATGCGTCGCTCGTCGACGGCCTGAAAAGCACTGATGCGCTCCGCCACTCGCCGGAAGGCCAGGTGTTGGCCGTGAAGAGCGGTTGGCCGTCCACCTCGATAACGAATGGACTCAAATCGCTGGAGGGGTAGCCTGAGCTTCGAAACTCTGCTTGCAGAAGATACGCGCCCTGGGGACACAGTTGGCCAATCGTGGTTGTGACGCAGGGGTCTGAGTCGAGTTGGCCGCATTCGTTGAGCCAGATGCCGCCGCCCAGATGACCCGCATCGGTAGCCCAGCCGCTGTCGCATCGCCCGTCGAACCGCCAACCGTTCCCAACCTCGCCGTTTGGTATGGGAACCGAGAAGTCGCCGTTGACGAGGCTCGTGGGACACAGTTGCGCCGTCGCGGATGCGCCCGTTGCAAGTGAAGCACAGACTGCTGTCAGGGTTCGCATCTCGGGACTCCTCAAGGGGCTCCTGCTTGCCGCCCGTCCTCGCCGCGGAGCTTACTTCATTTGGAAGAGGCGCACAAGCGACGTTGTGAAACAAAGCCATGGTAGGC
>JBIKMF010000414.1:0-3500 GCA_044359425.1 Phycisphaerales bacterium | reverse complement strand
CGAGCGCGGCACCCGCCGCGCCGAGCACGAGCTGCGCGCCCATGATGCGAGCGAAGCGGTCGTTCACGTGGCGCGCGGTGACGTGGCCGACTTCGTGGCCGAGGACCGCGGCCATCTGGGCCTCGTTGGTCATTTTCTCGGCGAGCCCGCGCGACATGAAGACCTTGCCGCCCGGGAGCGCGAACGCGTTGATCACGTCGCTGTCGATCAGCGTGAACTCCCACGGCAGCGATGGGTTGTCCCCCTCGGTGGTCGCAGCGAGGGCCTTGCCAATCGACTCGACGTAGCTCTTGAGATCGGGGTTGTTCACCTCGCCGCCCATCTCGGTCAGCATCTCCGCTTTCCCAGAGATTCCAAGGGCAATCTCCTCGTCGCGGGAGAGAACCTCGAACTGACTCTCCCCCGTGGCGGCATTGGTGACGCATCCGGCGAGCACGGCAACGACCGCGGCAAGCCCCAGAAGCACGATTCCGTTCCGCATGGCCAGTCTCCTCGAGCGCACGAGACGCTCTCCATATTGTTGGGCGCGGCGGCCGGGCCCATCCTCCTACCATCGCCGCTATGACGCCGACCAACGCCGCCGGTGATTCTTCTTCCCCCGCGAAGGCCTGGGGCAGCGACGAGCTTACCAACCCGCACGCGGTCTCGGACAAAGCCACGAAGGTCCGCGGCATGTTCGGCGCGATCGCGCAGAGTTACGACATCAACAACAGGGTCCACTCCCTCTGGCTGGACCAGTCCTGGCGGCGGTCGGCCGTGAAAGCGGCCAAGGTGAAGCCGGGCGAGCACGTCCTAGACGTGGCCTGCGGGACCGGGGATCTGACGATGGCCTTCGCCCGTTCCCCCGCCGCGAAGGTGGTGGGGGTGGACTACACCCCGCAGATGCTGGCCGTGGCCGAGACCAAGCGGCCCGGGATGGGGGGGGAGCAGAATGCGAAGGTGTCTTATGAGGAAGGGGACGCCCAGGCCCTCCGGTTCGCGGATGGCTCGTTCGATGTGGTCTCGATCGCGTTCGGGATCCGGAACGTGGTGGAGCCAAGGAAAGCACTTGCCGAGTTTTATAGGGTGCTGAAGCCTGGGGGGCGGCTGGTGATCCTGGAGTTCGAGCGGCCCTCGATTCCGCCGCTGTCGTGGTTCTATGACTTGTACTGCGGCTGGATCATGCCCCGGACGGCGACGCTGATCAGTGCGGATAAGACGGGGGCGTACAAGTACTTGCCGGCGTCGGTGGGGTCGTTCATGGGGTCGAAGGGGCTGGTGGAGGGGATGAAAGCGGTGGGATTCGCGGAGTGCGGGGCCCGGAGCTTGACATTCGGGATCTGCCACTGCATTGGCGGGATAAAGAGGTAATCGGACCTGCGCACGGGATGCGCTGAGTTATTGGACTATGTCCGATATCGCGCTCGAGAGCTGCGCGGGGGGTGTCAAAATGGCGGATTGGACGGGGTGGCTCCGATGAGGAGGCTGTCGATGGTGATGGTCTCATCGACGGCGGCCGGGGAAGGTCGCCCAGAACAAGATTGGTGTGGTCTCGGTGGAACCGTGCCGCGCTCCCAGTCGGGACGGAGCCCTCAGTTCCATGAGCCAGCAAACGAATGTTGAACGGCTGTTCGAAGCACTGATCACGGGCAACCGGGACAGTGCGAGGCGTGTAGTGCGGGACGCGTCGGAGACGACGCCGAATCCGCGGGTGTTGTTGACGGAGCTTTTCTGGCCGACGCACGAGTTGATCGAGAAGCTGCATCGGGCGGATCAGGTCGACCAGATCGCGTACCACCTCGGCACGAGGCTGCTGCGCGTCCTGGTCGATCAGACTTCGGCGATGCTTGCGCCGCCGGTGGCGAAGACCAAGTCGGTGTTCGCGGCGTGCGGTCCGAGCCAGGGCGAAGAGCTCGCGGCGCAGATCGCGGTGGATCTCCTGGAGTCTTCGGGCTTCGAGGTGACGTTCACGGGCGGCGGCGTGCCCGGTGATGAGATTCTGGCGCAGGTGCAGCAGCGTCAGCCGGACTATCTCGTGTTGTTCGCGAGTGCCGCGTCGGATCTGCCGGACATCCGCATGATCATCGATCGCATCAAGGAGATCGGCGCGTGCAACCGCACGAAGATCGTGGTGGGCGGCGGCGTCTTCGCGCGGGCCGAGGGGCTTGCGGAAGAGATCGGCGCCGGCATGAGCGCGACGAGCCCGATGGAACTCGTCGAGATGTTGAGCACGCAGACGCTGCAGGCCCGGTTCCGCGCGGCGGCTCCGAGCAAGGCGGCGACCAGCAGGCCGGCGGCGAAGCGTCGCGCGGCGTGAGTGTCGGAATGTGAGCGAATCAGGACGGGCCGGCCACAGGGGTGCCGGCCCGTTTTCTTTCTGGTGTCGCGCGGGCTCCTCCTTGGAGTGCACTGCGAACAAAACCCAAGCGGTGGATTTTCAGGTGGTTCCACTATGCTGCAACCGCGGGGGGATTCGTTCGGTAGACTCTGTCATGCACCCTCGTGAGTGGTGCACAGAGACGGAGCCCGCGATGACCCGATCGCATGAGATCAAGCTGATCCGAAAGGCCGCGGGCGGCGACCGTGATGCCGCGGGGGCGTTGATCAAGGGGCACCAGGGGTCGCTCTTCGCGTACATCTTGAGGCTGTCTGGCCGGCCGGAGTTGGCCGAGGACGTGGTTCAGGAAGCGTTCGTGCGGGTGCTGGGGAATCTGGATCGGTTCGACAGCCGGTTCCGGTTCTCGACTTGGCTCTTCACGATCGGACGCCGGGTGTACTTCAACATCTGCGAGAAGAAGCGGCCCGCGCCCGAGAGCGAGATCGTGGGCGCGTGGGCGGGCGAGGCTTCGAGGGCGGCGGAGGGCTTTGAAGCGGCGGAGTCGCGTTCGATTCATCGCGATTCGCTCCAGGCGGGTCTCATGACGCTGCCGGAGGATCAACGCGAAGTGATCGTGCTCTTCCATCAGCACGAATGGCCGATCTGGCTGATCGCGGAGCACCTGCGGATCCCCGAGGGCACCGTGAAGAGCCACCTGCACCGCGGCCGTATCCGGCTGCGTGAGGCGATTGAGAACCAGGCGAAGACCGATCCGACTCTTGCGCGGACGCTGCAGGAGGAATGGCTGTGAATCCCGGATCCGGCAAATCCAAGAGCGATGCTCGTGCGGACGCGAGGCGGACGCGAGCGGTTGCGAACGAGTGCATCGACGCGCTCTGCCGCGGAGACGCGGCGGGCGCACGCAAGCTCGTGAAAGCCTCGGCCGCGGACTGCCCCGGCTTGGCGGGTGAGATTCGCGCGCTTCGGGGCGCGGTCTCCGGGCTGAGCATCCCGCCGGCGGCACCGGACCTTTCGGCGTCGATCCTCGACCAGCTCGATGCGTCGCGGGGCTTTCTGCCGCGGCGTGAGCGTCGGCACCTTTCGATGTCGCGCATCGCGCTCGCGTGCGGCCTTGTGCTGGCGGGAGCGGGGATCGCGGTGTTTCACCGGTTGAGCCCCACGCCGCCAGCGCCCGCGCCGATCA
>JBIKMF010000080.1:0-12877 GCA_044359425.1 Phycisphaerales bacterium | reverse complement strand
CAAGCTCGGCCGCGCCGTGCTTCTCACCACCACAGGCCTCTCCACGTCGCCCGCGCACGCCAGCCTCTACCGCCCCGCCTCCGCGCAGACCCCGACGCCCATCACCGCGATCCCGTACTTCATGTGGTGCAACCGCGAGCCCACCGGCATGCAGGTGTGGATCCCCGAGAGCGAGCAGTTCATCCCCGCCGGCCCCGTGCCCGGCGTGAAGGTCACCGCCTCGTTCGTCGGCCACTCCGACTCCATCGACGCGATGTGCGACCGCATCGAACCCGCCTCCTCCGACGACCACACCGCCCCACGCTTCACCTTCTGGCCGCACAAGGGCACCGAAGAGTGGCTCCGCTACGAGTTCGATCAGCCCCGCGCGATCGGCTCCGTCGCCGTCTACTGGTTCGACGACACGGGCATCGGCGAGTGCCGACTCCCCGCGGCATGCGAGCTCGAGTACCAGTCCACCGACGGCACATGGGCCCCGGTGCTCAACAACGCATCCGCACCCGTCACGATCGGCGTGCTCAAGGACCGCTTCAACGAGGCCCACTTCCCAAGCGTGAACGCGAAGTCACTCCGCCTGAAGATCAAGCTCCCGGAAGGCATGAGCGCCGGGCTCCTCGAGTGGAAGTTCGGGGCCTGAGCCCACGGCCTCACCCGACGACGGGGAAGGGCTTGTTCGACAACTCAAGGTCCGGGTTGCGGCTCTGAAGGAACCGCAGCGCCCACTCGTCGGCCATCAGCACCACCGCGCGTCCCTTGTCGTCGAACGCGAGTCGCGCGTTGTCGGGAACATCAGGCAGAAGGGCAAAGTCCAGCTCCGCGGGATTCGGAACAGGGGCCCCCGGCTTCCGCCACCAGCGAGCAATCCCGAAGCTCGTAATCTCAAGTCTGGAGGGCGCACCATACTCATTCTCGAGCCGATGCTGGAACACCTCGAACTGCAGCGGACCAACCGCCGCGAGCAGTGGCACCTTGGCCGCGCCGCCGACGATGTCGAACGCGCGGGCCACGCCCTCCTTCAGCAACTGCTCGAGACCGAGCCGGAACTTCTTGAAGTTCGAGGGCTGCGGATTGTGGAGGTACGCGAAGCACTCCGGCGTGAACTCCGGGATCTCCGTGTACTGGATGGTCCGGTCGTCCGTCAGTGTGTCGCCGATGCCGAACAGGTCGTTGCCCACAAGGCCAACCACGTCACCAGCAACCGCCTCGTCCACCGTCTCGCGCTGGTTGCCGAACAACTTGGCCGCGTTCCCCAACCGCACCCGCCGGCCGCTCTGCACGTGCACGACGAACATGTCGCGCTCGAACTTCCCCGACACCACGCGCATGAACGCGATGCGGTCGCGGTGGCGCGGGTCCATGTTGGCCTGAATCTTGAACACAAACCCGCTGAACCGCGGATCCTCCGGCAGCACATCGACCCCCGCCGACTTCCGCGGCATCGGGGGCAACGAGTGCGACAGGAAGCCGTCGAGCAGAAGCTGAACACCGAAGTTGTTCATCGCGCTGCCGAAGTACACCGGCGTGTTGAGCCCGGCGTGCACCTGCGCAAGATCGAACTCAGCCCCCGCGCCGTCGAGCATGCGGATCTCATCGATCGATTCGCCGTGATCGTTCTGATTGAGCTTCTCCATCAGCGCCGCGTCATCAAGCCCCACGCGCTCCACCGGTGCCTCGAACGCGCCGCCCTTGGTGCGTTCGAACAGGTGCATCGTCCGCGACATGCGGTCGTACACACCCTTGAACGTGGGACCGTTCCCCACCGGCCAGTTGATCGGAAACGCCGAGATCCCCAGGACCTTCTCGAGCTCGTCGATCAGATCCAGCGGCGGCCGCATCGGCCGGTCGCACTTGTTCATGAACGTGAAGATCGGCACCCCGCGCTGCCGGCAAACCTCGAACAGCTTGCGCGTCTGCGGCTCCACGCCCTTGCCGGAGTCGATCACCATGACCGCGGCATCCACCGCCGTAAGCACCCGGTACGTGTCTTCCGAGAAGTCCTTGTGGCCCGGGGTATCGAGCAGGTTCACCTTGAAGCCGCTGTAGTCAAACTGCAGCAGCGTCGAGCTGATCGAGATGCCGCGCTGCTTCTCGAGCTCCATCCAGTCCGAGGCCGTAGACCGCTGGTTCTTGCGGCTGGTGACCGAGCCCGCGAGCTCGATCGCACCGCCGTAGAGCAGCAGCTTCTCCGTGAGCGTCGTCTTACCCGCATCGGGGTGGGAGATGATGGCGAACGTACGGCGTTTCGAGATGGCGTCCTGGAGGTTCATCGTGTGGTGCAAAAGTACGCACGGTTCCGGCCCGAATCCGGGGCATGCCCGGCATTCCACCTGCATAGCCCCCCTACCGTCCCCCCGATGATCGACCCCACGGAGCTCGCGGCACTCGAGGAAACCCGACTGGCGACGTCGCTACCAGAGGTCGCGGACAGCACCCTTACGTTCGGCCCGGATGAGGGCGGCGGGGTCGCGTGCATCGGGTCCAAGGGATCGTGGGCCAATACGGCGGTAGGCCTCGGGATGTGGGGCACCGTACCGCTCGCCGCGATCGACCGGCTGATCGACTTCTACGCGGGGACGGGCATCGAGCCGCGGGTCGAGGCCTGCCCGTACGCGCACCTGAGCCTGATCGCATCGCTCGCCGATCGCGGATTCGTGCTTCGTGACTACGAGTCGGTCTTCGCGCGATCAATCCACGCGCACGAGACCTTCCATGTGCCGACGATCGACGGCATCCGCATCGAGAGGCTGCCGCGCGACAACGCGGCGCTCATCGATCTGTTCGCGCAGACGGTCGCGTCCGGCTTTGCCGCGCCGATGGAGGCGTCCGCGGCCTCGATCGAGATCACGGCGCGATGTGCACGTCACCCGCGGTGCGAGTCGTTCGCGGCATTCGCGGGAGATCGCATGGTGGGCGCGGGCTCGTTCGAGTCGTTGAAAGTTGGCGACCGGCTGATGGGCGCACTGTTCTCGCTGAGCGTCCATCCCGAGTTCAGGGGGAAGGGGATTCAGTCGGCGCTGATTGCGACGAGGCTGGAGCACGCCTCGCGGCTGGGGTGCACATTGGTGACGATCGGCGCGCAGCCGGGGGTATCGACGCAGCGGAACGCGCTGCGGGCCGGGTTTCAGGTGATGTACACGAAGGCGATTCTCGTAAAGCCAATGACGCCGGCGAGTCCGGCGTGATCGTGGGAGCTGCAGATGAAGAGGACGATACTCGTGGCGCTGCTCGGGATGTTGGCCGTGGTGTTGCCCGCGTGCTTGAACCAGGCGCCGGCGTACCGCGCCGAGTTGCTGACGTTTGACGAGGGCCTTGAAGGCACGTGGGTGTTGGTCGCGCCGACCGGGGACGAGGGCGATAAGTCGGAGGTGCGGATCCCGATCGAAGTCTCGCGCCGCGAAGCGGTCGTGACGGCGGATCGGCTGGGAGAGTACAACGACCCGTCGTCGGAGCCGGTGAAGCGGTACGTGCCCGCGTACACCTTCAGCATCAAGTGGCCTCGCAAGAACTCCCCGACTCCGCGGGTACAGACCTACAACGCGGTGCTGCTGCGGGTGTCTGGCGAGACCTTCATGGCGTACGAGCCGAAGTCGATCGCGGAGTCGGATCTCGTGGGGGATGTTCTGCCTGTGCACCGAATCGTGTGCCTCCGAAGGCAGGGAGACACGCTGACGTGCACGTCGCTGAAAGTGCAGCTCGTGTGGGTCGCGGGGCTGCGGATTCCGTATGACACATCGCGTGTGCCGGAGTTGCCAACGCAGGAGGGAACGTACCTCGTGGAGAATCCGGAGCACCTCACGACCCTGCTGGAACGATCGCTCTCACGGCCGGAGTTGTGGAACGCGCCGCTGGTCATCACGCGCGATCGATGAGATCAACACGGGCGCGGATCTGATTCAGCCGGTGGGACCAGCACTGCTCGGTTCGCCCAGCACGAACAACTCCGCGCACAGCCCGGGCCCGAAGGCGAGGAGCACCGCGGGCCAGGGTTGAGGATTGGAGCGGATGAGTTCGTCGAGCACGAAGAGCACGGTGCCGGAGGACATGTTGCCGTGAGCCGCGAGGATGCGGCGTGAGGCGTCGAGGTCACTGGGCTGGAGTTCGAGGCCGGATTGAACAGCGTCGAGCACGCGGGGGCCGCCGGGATGGACGGCCCAGCCACGGATGTCCGGCACGCTGAGCCCACGTGATTCGAGAGAGGCTCGGAGCCACGGGCCGAGGTTGTCGCGGATGAGGCGGGGTACTTCGGGCGCGAGGGTCATCGCGCAGCCGTGATCACCGATCCGCCACGACATGCACGCCGCCGTGTCGGGAAAGAGCAGCGATGCGCCGCCCAGCACGCGGGCGCCGTGGTCCGCGCGAGCGATCACCGCGGCGGCGGCACCATCGGAGAAGAGCGCGTTGGCGACGACCTGATCACCACGACCCATTGGTTGGTAGTGGAGCGAGCAGAGTTCGACGCAGACGACGAGCACCTTCGCATCGGGCTCCGCGGCCGAGATAGCCGCGGCGGTGCGGAACCCGACGATCGCGCCGTAGCACCCCATGAAGCCGATGTTGGTTCTCGCAACGTCGGATCGAAGACCCAACGAGGACACAAGGGCGCAGTCGACGCCGGGGGCGGACATGCCCGTGCACGACACGGTGACGAGGTGGGTTACCTCGGAGGCGGAGAGGTTGGCACCGGTCAACGCCTTGGCCGCGGCCTCGTGGGCGAGTGGCGGCGCGTCGCGTTCGAAGCGTCGCATGCGTTCGGCGGTGCTGGGGCCGAGCGGGTTTGGCTCGCATTCGAAGAAGGCCATCGTGGAGGGATCGGTGTCGGTGGCATCGAAGAGAACGCTGGCGCGGGAGAGGACGGTGGTGTTGCGGTAGACGCGAGCGAGTAGGGCCCGCGCGGACTCGTCACCCTCGCCCCGTGTCGCGGCGTAGGCCGCTGCGTTCACCTGAGACATTGTGCCTGCGGGAACGGCGGTGCCGATGCTCATGAGTCGGGGCGAGTTCATCAGGCCGCCTCCTGGGAGCGCCAGCGGGTTCCGAACCTCGCGGTGAGCAACTCGCCCAAGGCCGGCCACGCGGAGGCAAGTGCGATGATTCCACCGGCAAGGAGCGGGCGTCGGAGCGTCGAACGCACGATGGCGCACGCGGTGCGGCGCGGCTGGATCTCGCGGTGCCACCACTCGTGCCATTCACCGGTTCGGAACTGGCCGCGGCATGCGCGTGCCGCGACGGTGCCCGCGTGAAGTCCGGCGTGCATGGCCCACGAGATACCTTCGCCGGTGAAGGGCTCGACGTATCCCGCGGAGTCGCCGGCGACGAGGATGCCGGGGAGTTCGATGTGGGCACGGCGGCGGGTGAGGCGTGGGGTGCCGGTCCAGCGGGCGGCGGAGATGGCGTTGATCAGCGCGGGGTCCGCGCCGGCGCTCTCGCACGCGGACCTTGCCCATGGTGCGGGGCCGCCGGCGCGACGGAGTATGTCGGGATTCACGCATCCGGCGGCGTCGGTTGTGCCGTCGGGTAGGGCGACGAGGCCGAGGTATCCGCCGCTGCAGAGGTGCATGCGGATGACTCCGCGTTCGAGTGCGTGGTGGATTCGCGCACCGACACCGATGGATGATTCGGGTCTTTCGATCACCTCGGCGCCGGCGATGTCGGCGAGCGATCCGCCCGCGAGACCGTCGGCGACGACGACGGTTGTGGCGGTGACGGTGGTTTGCGATTCGGGGGAGCGGATGAGGACGGCTCGGTTGCCGCGGGCGTCGCGTTCGGCGACGCGGGCGTGGGCGGGGGTCATGAGCGTTGCGCCCTGCGTTGTCGCGGCGTTGGCGAGCAGCGTATCGAGGACAGATCGGGAGATCGCCGCGCCTTGGGGGATTCGCAGTCGCGCGAGGGTGGTGCCGCGGGAGAGTTCGAGTGCGTGGAGCGGGACTGCGCCGAGTGTGTCGAGCGAGTGGGCCAGACCCATGTGGGCGATGGCGTCGAGTGAGGCGGGGTTGAGGCAGCAGCCGCAGACTTTTTCGCGGGGGAACGGTGTGCGCTCGAGGAGGAGCGTTTTCATGCCTGCGCGTGCGGCGGTCCACGCGGCGCACGAGCCGGCGGGGCCTGCGCCGATGACGACGACATCCCAGTGGTCGTTCATGCAGCGGGGCTCCAGATGTAGAGGAAGCGGCAGGGGATGACGGGGCGGACGCGGCCGTTGTGGAGACCGGCGGTCTGGGCGAGCGCGGCGAACTCGCGCGGGGTGAACGCGGCGCGCACGGAGAGCGGGCCGTCGGCGTGGACGACGTGAGAGCGCGTGACGAGGCGGCTGCCGAGCCACACGGCGGCGAGGTTGAGCGGGTTGCGTGCGAGGTCGCTGATGATGAGTGCGCGACGGACGCGGGGTGCCGCGGCTTGGAGGAGGGTGACAACTTGCTCGTCGGTGAGGTGGTGGGTGAAGAGTGAGGTGGTGATGAAGTCGTAGGTCTCGGGGATTTGGTCGCGGAGGGCGTCGAGGGCGAGGGTGCGTGCGGGGATGTTCGCGGCGGCTGCGCTTTGAGCGGCGGCGGCTCGCATCTCGGGTCGGAGGTCGGAGAGGGCGAGGTCGATGGAGATGCCGCGGCGGGCGGCGCGTTGCGCGACGGCGATCGGAACGTCGGCGCTGCCGGTGGCGATGTCGAGGAGTGAGACGCGGTCGCCTGATTTGGTGAAGGGCTTGATGGCGTTCCAGAGGATTGCGGGCGCGTTGGAGAGGCGGTTGAGGCGTGCGAGGCCGCGGAGAGCGGCGGCGACATCGGGAGCGGGGAGATCGGGGGAGTCCATCAGTTCGTGCGACAGCACGCGGCGGCGGAGCGATTTCATCGCGGTGATGGTATGGGTCGGAGCGAGGGCGACCCGCGCGGGTGCGCGAGGAGAACTCCCTGTTTTTCGGGGGAAGCTACAGGCCGGGGCGTTCGGCGATGCGGCGGAAGGTGCGGGACCATTGCTGGTTCCAGAGGGCGCGGAGGGGAACGACGGTTGCGTGGCCGTCGGCGTAGGCGAGGTTGATGGCGCGCATGTGGCGGGCGATGCAGAAGCGGCCCATGTGGTACGGGAACTCTGCGCCGGGGTTTCGCCAGCCGGTTTCGAGGTTGGTGGGGACGGTGTCGAGTGGGACGGGCCATGCGTCGACCCAGATGCCGTCGCCAAAGGTTGGGACCATGTGGGGGAAGTCGAACTTGGAGAGGGTTTGCCACCAGGCGCGGGGGTAGGGCTCGCGGGCGCAGAAGGTGGGCATGGGGTCGCCTCGGTATGGGGCGTAGAGGAAACCGTTGAAGGTGTAGGAGCCGTCCTGGTCGTTGAGGTACCAGCCGATGCGAGAGGTGCCCATGCTGCCGCCGCCGGTGCGGTCCTGCTTGATGCGGGCGTCGGGGCAGTAGCGGATGCCCTCGATGTTCTGGTGGTACTCGCTGAGGGCCTGGATGTAGATGTTGTCGGTGTTGTACTGGAAGCAGCGGTCTTTGAAGTCGTTGCCGTAGAGGAGGAGCGCGGCGGTGAGTTGGCGTTGCTGCGAGAGGCAGACGGTCTGGCGGGCGGCGCGGCGGGACTTACCGAGCGAGGGGAGAATGAGCGAGATGAGGAGCGCGATGATGGCGATGACGACGAGGAGTTCGATGAGGGTGAAGGCGCTGCGGCGGATTGATCGCATGCGGCAAGCCTACCGGGTGTGGTCGATAGCCACAACCGCAACTGAGGGGCGATCGGGGTGATTTCGTGTGGGCGCGGGGTCAGTCGAGGAATGCGACTGCGGTGCTGCTTGGTGCGCGGGCTTCTTCGTTCATGTAGACGCGGTGCCAGATGGGGAGGGTGATGGTGGCGTGGTCGGCGTGACGGACGCGGCCACGGACGTAGAGGTCGGGGTTGCGGCGCATGGGGCGCCACTGGACGTTTCGCGCGGAGGGGTCGGAGCGGAGGCGTTGGGCGTGTTCGGCGATGGAGAGGCCGATAGGGGCGAGGTGGGAGACCATGACGGTTTCGCCGCCGCAGCGGTAGGCTTCGTCGACGGTGTGGGGCTTGGCGCGGAGTGAGCGGCGGAGGGGTTCTTTCTTGAGGACGAGCCAGGGGTCGACGTGGAGGTTGGGAGCGGGGACAAAGAACCACTCGCCTTGGCGGAGGAAGGCGGGATTCTTGCGGCGGGAGCGTTGGGAAGCGTCGAGGGCGAGGCGGCGTTGGGCGACTTGGACACCGATGGGCTTAAGGGCTTCCATGGCGGTGGCGACGTCGCGGACGCCGCGATCGTTGGGGATACCGGCGACGAACCAGTGGCGTTCGTCGTGACCGCAGAGGAACTTGAAGGGTTCGTCGGAGTCGGGTGTGAGGGCGTGGAGGAGGAGGTGCCTTGCGTGGGGCGCGACGCTGACGGCGTGGGCGTGGGCCTGGGCGTTGAACTCGATATCGAAGAGCTCGCGGCCGTGTTCGGCGACGACGTCGATCGAGAGTGGCGCACGGGACGCGCGGCGGAGCATGGGGCGAAACCGGGCGGAGGCGCCCAGGCGGGCGAAGGCCCGTTCGAGGGTTGCAATGTCCATGTTATAACCTTGGTCCGATTCGCGCTATGGGTCTTGACCCACGGCGAGGCGGACGAATAGCACAGCATCCGGGGGGATGCGGGTGTGAGGGGGGACGCGAGATGGGGTGGACGGGGGACATCCGCGAGCAGGCGATTGAACGCCGACCGGAGCGACCCGTTTCGCTCGGTCCCAGAAGGGTGCGGACTATTTGATTCAGGCGTGTATGAGAGTGCGCGTGCGAGAGTTTAGAAGGGGGGAGAGGGAGAGTCAAGAGGAGGAAGATTGAAGCGGGCGGAGGGAGCGGAGCTCAGAGGGGCAGAGCAGCACACAAGCACTATATAAGAAGAGTGCCGCAGGATCGGGTTTTCCTGGGCCATGCGGCGGTGATCGCGAGGGGCGTGCGCTCGAGGGTCGAAGAGGGTGGGGTGCCGTGGTCGCGGGATCAGCGCGGAGAGCGGTTGAAAACCGCTCGGACCCAGCCACCGGGACGTGGCTGCCACTTTCGGGACGGGCTTTGGGGGGAGGGGTAATGCCGAGGGGCGGACTCGAACCGCCGACCTCCGGGTTATGAATCCAGCGCTAACCCCTACAAACGTAGAGTTCTTCGGCGTTGGTATACATCTGGGTATACAACCCTCTGCGAACTCCAACCCCCCTACCCCCCCCACCGACGCCGACCTCGCCGCGGTCCTCGCAGCTTGGGCTGATCTGCCCCCCGCGCTGCGAGCGGGCATCGTGGCGATGGTCCGGGCGGCGACGCCGCTCCGGGAGAAGTGCTGATGTCGAACCTCTCCAAACGCCTCCAGCGCCTCCAGGCGGGCCACGGCGACGGGTGTGCGCGATGCCACGGGAAGGAGTTCATCTCGGTCTGGTACGAGCATCACGAGCCGCCCATGCCGTGGTTTCGGTGCGACACCTGCGGGGGCGACTGCACGGCGCTCGTCAGCTTCATCTATCCCGGCGAGCAGGGCCACGACGCGGGGCCGTTCCCCGGACCGCTGTTCAAGCAGAGGATCGCGGACGAGGCGGCGGAGGATCGGCTTGATCGCGAGGATCAGAACGACCCGCTGCCGCGGGGGTTCACAAAGGTCTATCGAGACACAGGAGGCAGGGATGGCAAAGCGACCGTCACCAAACGGAGGAAACGGCGGGAAGACCTCGGGTACGACCCCGACTGACGGCCCCGGGAGAGGGCCCGGGGGCCGGTTCGCCCCGGGGAACGCCGGCGGACCGGGCAACCCGCACGCACGGGCGATCGGGCAGTTGCGGACCGCCATGATGGCGTCTGTGACCCCTGATGACGTTCGGGAGGTTGTGAAGGGGTTGGTGCGGTCGGCCAAGGTGGGCGAACCCTGGGCGGTTCGCGAGTTCCTCGACCGCCTGTTCGGGAAGCCGGAGGCGTTCGACCTGGTGGAGAAACTCGAGGCTCTCGAGGCCGCGCGGAACGCGCAGGAGGCTGAGCGATGAACCTGAGAAGACGGCTGGGCAGGCTGGGTGCGGTGGAGGCATCGGAGGTGTCCTGCACCTGCCGGCCGCGATGCTGGCGGGTGCAGACCGATATGGACCCGAAGACGGGGAAGCCGATGCCGGAGGCCGAGTTCCTCGCGATGCCGATCCTGTGTCCACGGTGCGGCGGGGTTGGGGGTGGGGTGAAGGTGCGGGTGAGGTTTGACGGGGAGGGGGGGTAGCGGCGCTGGTGTGCGGCCATTGCCGCTGTCACTTCTCGACCAGCACAAGACCGCACGCCGCCTCGAGAGTCTCGGCGACCTCTACCGCGTCGGTGGCGGGCTTCAGTGGTTCGCTCCGAACCTTCTCCGCCAGACCTGGCACGGACTCGAGCACCCCGAGCAGGATGGTGCCCTTGATCGCGTAGTTCACATTCTCGGGGATGTTGCCCGTGAGCTTGAACGTGGTGATCTTGTCCAGCTGCGCCACGACGACGCCGACGACCGATCCGGAGGTGTCCACCAGGGGGCCTCCCGAGCTGCCGGGCTGGATGGGTACGCTCACTTGCAGGAAGCGGGGATCATCCGAGGGACCAGAGAGTGCCGCGACTTCTCCGCTCGAGTACTTCCCCGCCTCGCCCTGGAGCTCAGGATTGGGAAAGCCGAGGGTGGCGACCCGGTCTGCGATCTTGACGCCGCGGCTGCCCCTGACGGCAAGCGCGCTGAACTCCCCAGCGACCTTCAGGATCGCGATGTCGTTGGTGGCATCGGTGCGGATCAGGGTGGCGGGAAACGTCCCCGCAGTTGTCCTCACACGGATTCTTGTGGCTTCGGCAACCACGTGGTGGTTGGTGACGAAGCAGCCGTCGGAGGTGACGAAGAACCCTGAGCCCGTGACAGTCACAGGGGCGGCTGGAGTCTGATTGGAGGGCGGGTTGCGACTGCGGAGCGGCTCCTCCATGGCTCTAAACGCGCCAGCGACTCTCTGTCCACTAGCGATCTGTTCACGGGTCATTTCCCCGGCGAGCAAATCCCGCAGTTCGCGAGCACGCTCGTGCCCCTGGGCCGCTGCGATGCTCGCCCACGAGTAAGCCAATACGTGATCCTGGGGAGTACCTTCTCCGATCCAGTACAAAGCGGACAGCCGATACTGGGCGTCAGCTTCACCCTGAGCGGCGGCCCGCGCAAACCACTTCATCGCTTCGACTGGCTGTCGCGCGAGGCGGGCAGCCGGAGCAGGACCGATCAGCTCAGAATCGTCCGTCGGTTCGCGGTCATACATCACGCCGAGATTTAACTGAGCGTGGGCACTTCCCTGATTTGCCGCAAGAAGAAACCACTTCACGGCCTCATTATCGTCCTTCAAGACACCGTCGCCAGTGGCGTACATCTGTCCGAGAAAATTCTGTGCCCCGACGTGGCCTTGTTCGGCAGCGCGGGTGAACAGGCTCGCGGCCTCAACGGTATCTTTCGGAACCCCCTCGCCTCCCTTGTACATGAGGCCGAGGTTGAACTGCGCACCCTCATGCCCCTGGCGAGCCGCCAACGCAAACCACTTGGCGGCCTCGGCGTCATTCTTGAGTACGCCTGCACCGATTCTGTACAAGCGGCCGAGCCTTGCTTGGGCTTCGGCGTTGCCTTGTTCCGCCGCCTTCGTGTACCACTCGGCTGCTCGAGCTTGGTCCTTTGGAACGCCATCGCCGCTGTGGTACATGGCGCCAAGCCTAAACTGGGCGTGTGCGTGCCCCTGCTCGGCCGCGAGTCGATACCACTTCACGGCCTCAGCGTCGTCCTTGGGGACGCCCTCACCTTTGTCGTACATTACGCCGAGGCTATTCTGAGCATCTGCATCGCCCTGCTCGGCTGCGAGGCGATGCCACTTCGCTGCCTCAGCGTAGTCCTTGGGGACGCCCTCACCTTTGTAGTACATCCAGCCGAGGCCGACCTGGGCCACTGCGTGCCCCTGCTCTGCTGCAAGCCGATACCACTTGGCGGCCTCGGCGTCATCCTTGGGGACGCCCTGGCCGAGGACGTACGCCAAGCCCAGCATCAACTGGGCCACTGCGTGCCCCTGCTCGGCTGCGAGGCGATGCCACTTCGCTGCCTCAGCGTCGTCCTTGGGGACGCCCTCTCCTTCGTGGTACATGCTGGCGAGTCTGTACTGGGCATCTGCATCGCCCTGCTCGGCGGCACGTCGATACCACTTGGCGGCCTCAGCAGAGTCAATGGGCACGTTCCAGCCCAACTGAAAGTTCAGACCAAGCATCACCTGCGCGCCCGCGTCCCCTCCTTGCTCGGCCGCGCGTAGCAACCACTTCATGGCCTCAGCCCCGTCCTTGGGGACACCGAGTCCGAGGTCGTACATTATGCTGAGTTGGACCTGGGCCTCTGCATGACCCTGCTCGGCCGCAAGCCGATACCACTTCACGGCCTCAGCGTCGTCCTTGGGGACACCCTCGCCTTTCCTGTACATATTGCCGAGGTCGAACTGCGCTTTCGCATCCACCTCCCGCGCCTTCAGCCTGAGAGCCTCCACATCGGTTGGTTGCTGAGGTCCCTGAACACCGGGGGCCTGCGCACTCGCAACAGGGGGCAATCCGAGGAGCACGGCGACGCCGATCGTCAAGAAGAAGCAAGTGGATCGAGCCATGCGGACAGTGTACCACATGCTGCAAAGGCCCTTTTCGCGGTGATCGGCAGGACGTAAAGCTCCTCGCATAGATCGTCCCCCAATCGCTATTCCAAACCGTCCGGCCCGTACATCGGTTACGACAACACTGAACGCCGAGTCCAGCGCTTCTTCGAACACACCCATCAATGCCCCACGGGCGGGCTGCACCCCTACACCCCCCCACACAAAAGCTCCGCCTGCTCCAACACCGTCTGCGTCGCCATCTCCTGCTTGTCCGG
>JBIKMF010000413.1:0-3510 GCA_044359425.1 Phycisphaerales bacterium | reverse complement strand
CCGAATGTCCGACGCCGACTCCGAACTCATCGCTGCCTGCCAACTGCGCAACCCTCGCGCGTGGGCGACTCTCGTCGATCGCGCGTCGCCGCTCGTCTTCGCAATCGCGCGTCGCTGCGGCCTTACCGACACAGACGCCGAGGACGTCGCGCAGGCCGTGTTCACCTCGCTTCTCGGCTCGCTGGAATCGCTGCGGGATCCGCGTGCATTCTGGGGCTGGCTCGCGACCACCACCCGGCGCGAGGCGGTTCGCGTAAGCCAGCGTCGGCGGCGGGAGGCAACCGGGGCGGATGCGGAGTCGGCGGCCGCGGCTCCAGGAACGGGAGACCTCGAGGAACTCGCGGCAGTCCGGCGAGCGCTGGGGGATCTGGGGGGACGTTGCCGCGACCTGCTGGAGGCGTTGTTCTTCCGTTCGGATGGGGCGGACTACGACGCGATCGGACGGGCCCTGGATCTCCCCGTGGGGAGTATCGGACCTACTCGTCGGCGTTGCCTTGCGAAGCTTCTGGAGCTTTTGTCGCCGGCCTGATCCGATTTCACTTTTGTGGATCTTCCGTGTATCACGGTGCGAGTTCTCGCCTCTTCTGTACGGAGTCACCATGCACACCCTCGAGCAACGAGCCATTGCATACGTCCTTGGAGAACTCACCGACACTGAGTCGGAAGCGTTTTCTCGGGAGCTTCAATCGGATGCGCGTGCAGGGGATGCGGTTGCGCGTGCGAGGAGGCTGCTTGCGAATCTGCGGGATCCGCTGGTGAACTCGGCTCTCTTTGCCGTGCCCGACGGGGTTCGGGCGCGGCTGAAGGGCCTTGTTCCGCTCACAACTCCTACCTCCCCCACTGCTCCTTCGCTGGTGGAGCGGATTCTGGGGTTGGTGCTTGATTCTGATGCGCAGCCGATGCTCGCTGGGGGATTCCGTGGTGCGACGGAGGTGCGTCGTCTTCGTTTTGAAGCGGAGGGTGTGGCGATCGAGCTTGTGTTGACCCAACCGGAGGACATCGCGGTGCTGCCCGCGTCGACCAGTCGCCGCATCATGGGCTCGGTCGAGGGGCTGGCGGCTGGGGCGTCCGTGCTTTTGGAATCGGTGTCGTCCGAGGCTCGCGTGCTTCTCACGACTGATCAGGACGGGTACTTCGAGGTTTCGCTTCCGGCTGAGACGTGGTCCGTTTCGGTCGCGAGCGGTGACAACGTCTTCCGCATCTCACGCATTAACCTGGGATCCTGAACCATGCCCGTTGCGGCGCTCGAAAGCATGCTCTCGCTCGACGACGATTCCGTTCGCGGGTACCTCACGGGGATCGCTGCTGCTTCGGCTCTCTCGGACCTGGCGGAGGGGATCAACCGGCTCGCGCTCAAGGATCCGGCGGGCGCAGAGGCGGCGTGCGAGCGGCTGTGGGCGCTCTCTCCGGCGTCGTCGACGGTTCGAGCGATTCTGCGTGCGGCTCACGCGAACGTGATGTGTTACGCCGCGCGGCCGGCGGAAGCGATCGAGCTACTGGCGGAGGCATCTTCCCTCGCGGTGAGCACGAACGATCCGGGGGCGGTTGCGCGGGTCCATCACGCGTCGATTCAGCCGTTTGCGCGGCTGGGCCGTCTGGCGGATGCGCACCGAGCGGCGGGGCTTGCGCTCGAGGCGTATCTGGCGGAGGGAGACACGGACCGAGCGGCGCGGGTGCGGATGAACATGGGCATTCTCGCTCGCATGCAGGGGAAGCCGGAGGAGGCGTTGGAGTGCTTTGAGGCGTCGCGGGCTGCGCTCGAGTCGGACGCCATGGCGTGCGGCGCGTTGGAGAGCAACCGAGCGGAGGCGTTGCTGGATCTTGCGCGGTTTGCGGACGCGCACGCGGCGTTCGAGTTGGCGTTGGAGCGATTCGAGCGTTCGGGGAACTCGCACGCGGCCGCGATCGTGGAGGGGAATCTGGCGGATCTGCTGGCGCGTCAGGGGCGAGTGGATGCGGCGCTCGCGCGGTTTGAGCACGCGCGATGCGCGTTTGAGCGGTCGGGCGCCGCGGGGGAGACGGCGCGGCTGGCGATCGAGGAGGGGGAGTTTCTGTGTTCGGTGGGCGCGGCGCGTGAGGCGGCGGCTGCCTTTCGGGCGGCGCTTCCGAGCCTCGCGTCGGCCGGGCTTCGGCGGGAGTTTGCGCGTGCCACGCTGGCGTATGGCCGGCTGGCGCTGGCGCACGACGAGACGGCTTCGGCGCTGGATCTTCTGGGTCAGTCCGAACGAGCGTGGGGCGAGATAGGCGACGCGTCGTCGCGTGCGGAGGCGGCTCTGCTGCACAGCCTTGCCTCGGGATCGATTGATCGCGCGACGATTGAACCCCTGCTCACGCTCATCTCGACGCGGGGGACTCGGCTGGCGTCGGTGCTTCTGGACATCACGGCGCGGGCCGCGCACCTTGAGCGGTGGCGCGATCTGGGACGATGGCTGGAGACGGCGCGACCGACGGTCGAGGCCTTGGGGCTGCGTCCGTTGTCGTTTCGCCTTGAGTTGGCGGCGGGTCAGCTCGCGCTTGCGAACGTGGATCCGGCGTCCGCGCTGGCTCACTTCCAGTCGGCGGTGCGGCATGCCGAGTTTCTGCAGGCTTCGTTTCCGGCGGGGCACATTGTGTCCGGCCTTTCGCGGACCTGGGATCTGGCGTACGAGGGGGCAGTTCGGGCGGCGCTCGACGTTGATCCGCGGCGTGAACTTCAGACCGCGTTTCACACGCTGGAGCTCCAGCACGCGCGTTCGCTGCGGGTTGCCATGCCGGTGGCGGAGTCGGACGACGACCCGCTCGCCGCTCGCTACGAGGCTGCGGCGGCCGAGCTGCGCGCGACGTACTCGCTGCTGTCGGAGCCGCGGCCGTCGGCGATTCTGAACCGGGATCGGTTGCGGGACCTCGTGCTTGAGCTCGAGGGGCAGGTCGATGCGCTGCGGAATCGGCTCTCGGCGCGTTCGTCGAGTCGACCGGTGCTGCGTGATCCGCCGAAGCTTGAATCGATACCCGCTTCGCTCGCCGCGGATCAGGCGATCGTGTGCTACTTCACGGATGGCCCGTCGCTTGGGGCGATCCTGATCACGCCGGCGGGCGTTTCGGTGCGGCGGGAGCTCGCTTCGCGGGCGGGCATCGCGGACACGGTGCGCAAGCTGCAGTTCGAGGCATCGCGTCGACCGATCGGCCGCACTGATGCGCATCTGCTTCCCACGAAGTTGAAGCTGCTTCAACGGCTGGCTGCGGCGTTGTGGGCGCCGCTTCAGGCTGCGCTCGGTCCGTACTCGGTGATCGGCGTTGTGCCGTCGATCGAGTTGGCGAACGTACCGTGGGCGGCGCTGAGGCTGGACGAGCGGCCTCTGGTGAGCCGGTGGCGCGTGGTGGTGCTGCCCAGCGTGACGGCTGGCTTGGCCGCGCGCGGTTCACCTTCGGATTCGCCGCGGGTTCTCTCTGTGGCGGTTTCGGATGCTGCGGCACCTGCTGCGTCGATCGAGTCGCGGGCGATTGAGGCGTCGATTCCGAACGCGACGATCC
>JBIKMF010000412.1:0-3516 GCA_044359425.1 Phycisphaerales bacterium | reverse complement strand
CCCGCGCGAGCCAGATCGCGCTGACAGCGCGATCTGGCTCGCGCGGGCCCTGCCGCCGGGTGGCGAGCTGGTGACGCTGGAGCTGGATCCGGACCGGGCGCGGCTGGCGCGGGAGAATATCGATGGCGCTGGTCCTTCAGCGCGGGTCGAGGTGATGACGGGTCCGGCGGCACAGTCGCTCGACACGTTGATCGCTGCGGGCGCACCGCCGTTTGACCTGATCTTCATCGACGCAGACAAGCAGATTTGCCCGCAGTACCTCGAACGCGCGGTCGCCTTGTCCCGCACCGGGACCGTCATCATCGTCGACAATGCCATCTGCAGGGGCCGCGTCATCGAAGCCGGCACCGGCGACCCGAGTGTCAATGGCGTTCGGACGATGATGGACCTCATCTCGCGCCATCCCCGGCTGCATGCCGCCGGTATTCAGACCGTCGGAGCCAAGGGGTACGACGGGCTGCTGGTGGCGGTGGTCAAGCAGGGCGCCGTGCCGCCCGCGCGATCCGCGGACCCGCTCGACCTGCTGCTGGGTCATGACGCGTGGGGGACAGGCGAGGTGCTGCGTGCGTGCGCCGGCCTGAGCGAAGAGCAGTGGCACCGGCGTTTTGACATCGGCCCGGGATCGCTGCACGACACGCTGACCCATATCGTCGGTGCTATGCTGCGGTGGGCTGATCGCATCGATGGACCACCCCGCGCGTTGCGGCCGATGATCGAGGACGGAACCCGGCGCACGCCGGCGGAGCTCCGGACGCTGCTGGAAGGGGCGGCGGCGGATCTGGCAGCGAGCGCCGCGCGGGCTCGCCAGCGCGGGCTCGGCACGCAGGTCGATATCACCCTCGGCGGGACACCCTACCGCCTCACGCTCGGGGCGATGCTCGTGCATGTCACCACGCACGGCATGCACCACCGCGCGCAGTGCCTGAATATACTTCGCCGCCTCAACGTGCCCGGCGTCAGCGATCAACTACCCGACCTCGACGCGCTGGAGTGGCAGCTGAAAGCCAGCATCGCCCCGACAGCAGGCTGATCGCTGCAGTCGGCCTAGTTCAAGAGGTTACGCACCGGCCCCGCCGACAGGAACATCGCATGAAGATCTCCGACATTGCGTTCGAAACGACCACCTGGTCTGAAATCGAGTCCACCCGCCACACCGGCCTCTCGGGTGAGGCGTTCTGGCGCACGCGGCACATTGGCCCGGAAAGCAACCGCATCCGTGTGCGGATGGTCGAATACACGCCCGGCTACGTCGCCGATCACTGGTGCCAGAAGGGGCACGTACTGCTGGTGCTGGAGGGCGAGCTTGAAACCGTTCTGGCTGATGGCCGGGTGTTCACGCTCAAGCCCGGCATGTCGTACCAGGTGGCCGATGGCGCCGAGCCGCACATGTCGCGCACGACCAGCGGCGCAAGGCTGTTCATCGTCGACTGAATCACGCCCGTAGGATCAAGCGGACCCAATGATCGCGTCCACCTCGATCTCGATCCTCATCCGCGGGTCCGCAAGGCCCGCCTGGATCATGGTCGCCGCGGGTCGGATCTCGCCGAAGGCCGCGCGGAGGGCGGGCCAGGTCGCCGGGAAGTCGCGGGCGTCCGGCAGGATGTAGCGGACGCGCACGACATCGCGCATCGCCGCTCCGGCTTCGCGCAGCGCAGCCTCGATGTTCCGAAGACATTGCTCCGTCTGCGCTGCGACGTCGGCGGAGATCGTCATGGTTGTGTAGTCGAAGCCGGTTGTACCGGAGACGTACACGCGGTCACCGCAGACGACCGCGCGCGAGTATCCGATCTCACACTCGAATGAGGAGCCCGAAGAGACGATACGACGTGGCATGCCTGACGATAGGCCCCGCCCGCCGGGGCCGCACAACAACGCAGAATAGGACCCCTTGTGGTACCCGGCGGCGACGCGTCGTCAGTGATGTGCGATCAGCTTGGAGCGACCCGCGACCAGCGTGGCGTCGGGCAGGGCGGTCACATGCATTTCGGCGCCCTCCGCCGAGACCTGCAGGACCCGCAAGGCGCTGGTTGCGCTTCGGCGTGCCCAGTAGTGTGCGAGCACGCCAACCATCCGTCCGGGCGGCGGAGTCCCCGTCTTGCCAGCGCCCGCCGCTATTTTTCTTCTTGTGAATCCGCCCGAAGACTCGAAACGAAATTTGTCGCGTCTCAGCAGTGCGAGGTGAACTGCTTTGGGCAGACTCCTGCGACGCGGCGATCACCCCTTTTTCCAATCAAGGACCACTCAATGCAACTCTTCTGGAATCCGCTCTCTTTGGCGGCAGCTATCTTGTTCGCCTCGACAGCTCCCGCGGCCGTCCCGCTTCAGGTTCAGGTCCGCGCAGTCGGCGGAGCGCCCGCCCCGCGCGACACCGCGACCGCGACCAAGGACATCATCGACACAGCGACCGATGCGAAGTTCAAGACGCTCCTCGCCGCGATCAACGCGGCGGGACTCACCGACACGCTCAAGTCGGGCGGCCCGTTCACCGTCTTCGCGCCGACCGACGAGGCATTCGCTGCGCTGCCGAAGGGCACGCTCGAGTCGCTCTTGCTTCCTGAGAACAAGGACAAGCTGCGCGCGATCCTCGCGCATCATGTCGTGCCGGGCCTCCTCGTCTCGATGGAGATCGCGAACATCGAGGACGCGCAGTTGGCGCGCACCGCGGGCGGCGGTCGCGAGTCGATCGCAGCCGACGGACGCGGGTTCCGCTACGGCGAGGCGAGGGTCGTCGACGGCGACATCCGCTGCACGAACGGCGTGATCCATGTGATCGACCGCGTGGTGCTGCCGACGCCGACACGCTCCGAAGACTCGATGGGCATCTCCATGAAGGAGGCCGCGCCCGTCAATCTCATCGAGGCTCTGCGTGCGGTTCCCGATGGACGCTTCTCGACCTTCATCGCCGCCGTCGAGGCGAGCGGCGCAGACCAGGATTGGGCGAAGCCCGAGCCCGACGGCAACTGGACGCTCTTCATCCCGACCAATGACGCTTTTGCGCGGCTCTCCGAGGCGGAGCGCACAGCGCTCCTTGACCCAAAGAACCGCGAGATGCTTCGCGCCGTCCTCGACTGGCACGCGCTTCCGAAGCTGCAGACCTGGAGCTTCGACTTCGACGACGGCGAGCGCGGTCCGGCGATGATCTCGCAGAACAACGACCGCTTCGTGCTCGACATCCTTGCGAACGGCACGGTCTTCGTCTACCGCATGCCGTCAAACCCCGATCGCTCGATGGAAGAGCCGTTCAAGGCGCGCATCGTGGCTGGCGATATTCCCGTCGGTGGCAGCGTGGTGCACATCGTCGACCGCGTGATCGTTCCGCCGCAGTTCGAGAACAACGCCATCGCCTCGCAGGCCTATAGCGAGAAGGACATCAAGGAGTTCGCGATGGGCGGCGACGCACAGTTCAACGCGCGCTACCTCGTCAAGGAGATGCTCGAGCAGGCGGAGTCGCTCGACGACGCCGGCGCGATCGCGCTCTACAAGACCGGCCTGCGCATGCTCGAGGAAGTCGTGCCC
>JBIKMF010000411.1:0-3520 GCA_044359425.1 Phycisphaerales bacterium | reverse complement strand
CACGCCGCCGCCATCATCGACCAGGCCATGCAGAGCGACTCGCAGGAGGACGGCATGCGCGTCGCCGCGCTCGACGCCATCAGCGCTCGGGGCGGACGCGAGGCCCTCGCCGCGGCCATCAAGCTCTCCGGTCCCTCGAGCCTTCCGCGCACCCGCGCCAGGGCCGCGACCACGATCGTCCAGTTCGCGTCCGCGGACCGCAACGCCGCGTACACCGCGCTCGTGAGCATGCTCAACTCCCCCGAAATCCGCACCCGCCTCGCCGCGGGCCAGGCGCTCACCGAACTCGCCGACGAACGCGCGATGAACGACTTCGAACGACTCCTCGCGGCAAACCCCACGCGCGACGTCGCGTGGACCGTGGGCGGCTGGCGCCGCGCCCTGTCGGAGAAGCTCAGCAAGCAGTAACCCGATTCACCTAACGCCAAGGTCACGAAGATGCTGCGCAGCACGCTCTCGCGTGTCGTCGAACTCGACGGCACGCTTCAGCCATTCCACCGCCCGGGCATCGTCCCCGGACTCGCCGTACGCCGCGGCCAGCAGCAGATACGCCCCGCCGGTGCGGGACGGGTTGCCCCGTTCCTCCGTGAGGCGCACGGCTTCGGCGAACTCGGCAACCGCGAGATCGGGCCGGCTCTGGTCGGAGACTCGCATCAGGCCGCGAGCCACGTACGCGGGTACGGGATCGGCCATGAACCGTGCCGCGCTCTCGTACGCGGCGAACGCCTCGTCGAGTCGTCGCTGCGAGCGCAGAGCGTTGCCGAGCCCGAACCAACTGTCGCCGTACTCCGGCACAACAGCGAGGCTCGCGCGGTACGCCTCCTCGGCCTTGGTGAACTCTTTCGCCTTCTCGAGCTGTCGGCCGTAGAAGTTGCGGAGCACGGGGCCATCCTGCCCCGCGGCGAAGGCGGCCTCCCACAGAGCGCGAGTATCGCTCCATCGCTCGCTGTACGTTCGTGTCAGGTTCGACGCGATCATGGCCACGATCAGAGCACCCACCAGCGGCGTGGAGTGGTGCTTCTTCGACGGGTCCAGCGACTTGATCGCTGCGCCCGCGAGCAGCACGAAGAGCGGGATCGTGGAGAGGTAGGCGTAGCGGTCCGCGACGAGCTGGATACCGGCTTGCGTCAGCCCCAACACCGGCGAGACGACGACCGCGTACAGCGCAAAGCCAATGAAGATCGCGACCCCTCGCGAAGTCCCCTTGATCGCCGCCCACAGCAGCGCGGCACCGGCGACGCACACCAGCCCGATCGCGAGCGCGAAGCGGGGCTCGGACGGACCCGCGGCGCGGGGCAACTCGTACAGCGCGGCGAGGTTGAAGGGCAGCAGCGTCTTGCGCACGTAGAACACCAGCCCGTAGCACGCCTGGCAGATGCGCTCGACCGCGCCCCAGTCGGCGATGGTCTTGACCGTGTCCTCGCTCGGCTCGGCGACGGCCTTCGCGGCGATGAACCCGAAGACGGCGCCCAGCGCGAGCATCGGCAGCTTCTCAACCAGCACCGGTCGATACTCGGCCCGCGTCCAGCGCCAGAACTGCAGCGGAAGCCGCCGCAACGGGCAGACGTCCAGCAGCAGGGCGACGGCGAAGAACGTCATGCCCCAGGCCTTGCTCAGGAGCGAGAGTGCGAGCAACGCGAGCGTCCAGCGGTACGCGCGACGGTTCGGCAGGTGAAGGTACGCGAGGACCGCGCCCAGCAGCAGCGCACCCGAGAGCACATCGCGCCGCTCTGTGATCCATGCCACACTCTCGGCCCGGAGCGGGTGTGCCGCCCAGAGCATGGCCGCGATGAGACCCGCGTGGAGGCGCGATGTTGCATCGGTGTCAGGCCGCCACAGCTCGATGGCGCGTGCCGCGATGCGGGCGACCAGGCACGCGCTCAGGCAGTGGAGCAGGATGTTGGTGACGTGGAACACCGCGGGGTTGAGTCCGAAGAGCGTGTACTCGACGGCGTGGGTGAGGTACGTCAGCGGCTGGTAGTGGCCGAGGCGCATGGTGGTGAAGATGTCGATAAGCCTCGCGGGCGAGAGGCCGCGCCAGTGGTTGGTCTCGAGCAAGAAGCCGTGGTCGTCGAAGTCGGAGAACCCGGCGTTCACCGCGGGCCAGAAGGCGAGGACGCACAGGAGCGTGAGGCCAGCGTACGGCCATCCCCACCCGGGTCGCCATGTCGCCGTCCCCGGTTTCATCCGCCCCCCACGAGGGTTACGAGCTCGACGCGGTCGCCCTCGGCGAGCTGGTGCTCGGCGTGCCGGCGGAAGGGGACGACGGCTTTGTTGACCTCCGCGGCGACGGGCTGGCCGGTGAGGCCCAGGTCGGCGATGAGGGTCCGTAGGGTGGTGCCCGGCACGACCCGGCGCTCGGAGCCGTTCACCATGATGCCGATCGACGAGTCCGCCATGCCGGAAACTCCGCTGCCTAAGGCCTATTCTTCCGTCCCAATCACAGTACCCGAACACGAACCAATCGAGGAGCACGATCCATGGAAACCACCCTCATCATTCTCAAGCCCGACGCCGTTCAGCGTGGCCTGATGGGCAAGATCATCAGCCGTTTCGAGGACAAGGGCCTTCAGGTCGTTGGCTGCAAGCTTATGCAGATCTCGCAGCAGCTGGCCGCGACCCACTACGAGGCCCACCAGGCCCGGTCGTTCTACGCGGGGCTCGTGAAGTTCATGACCTCCAGCCCGGTGCTGGTGCTCGCGATCCGCGGCAACGGCGCGATCACGATCGCCCGCAACATGATGGGCGCGACCTTCGGCAGCAAGGCCAACCCCGGGACGATCCGCGGCGACTTCGGCGTGTCGAACAGCTTCAACCTGATCCACGGCTCCGACAGCCCGGAAGCGGCCGAGCGTGAACTCAAGCTGTTCTTCGGTGCGGGCGAGGTTCTGGACTGGAGCCGCGCGGGCGACAGCTGGATCTACGACATGGCCGGCGGCAAGCCCGAATAAGGGCCCGTCGCCCCAGGTCCGAAAACTCTGTATACTGGTGACATCCCACGGAGCCGGGCATGTTCGTCGTTCGCCAAGCAAAGGTCAAGGACGTACCGACGCTCGCTAAGCTGGCGCGGATGGTGTACTTCATCAATCTGCCGCCCAGTGAGCAGGCGCTGACGGAGAAGATCCAACTCTCGGAGCGGTGCTTCAAGCAGGCCGCGGGCGTTGACGTGGAGGAGTCGGGCGGTCGCCGGCGTACGTCGACGGGTGGGTCGGGCGGCATGGCGGCGATGGACCGGGACTCGGACTTCTTCATGTTTGTGATCGAGGAGATCGAAACCTCGAGCCCGGTGGGGACGTCGCAGGTTCGTGCGCACCAGGGGGGCCCCGGGAATCCGAACTGGTCGCTGAAACTCGACAAGCGTCGGTTCCACAGCGAGCAGCTCGGCCAGGGGACCTCGCACACCGTGGCGCAGCTCTACGGCGACGAGAGCGGCCCGAGCGAGCTCGGCGGGCTGATCCTGCAGCCGAGCCATCGCGGGCACAAGGCGCGACCGGGTCGGTTGCTCTCGTTCATCCGCTTC
>JBIKMF010000410.1:0-3528 GCA_044359425.1 Phycisphaerales bacterium | reverse complement strand
GACGACGTGATCGCGTTTTTCGGGGCGTGGGACGGGGGGTGTTGAGGGGGGTGAGGCGATGACGTCGCAGAGGTGTGGCGGTCGTTTGGCCGCGGGTGTGCCGCCTTGACGGGTATGGTGGCGACGTGGCTTGCAGGAGCGGGGTGGCCGTTCTATCGGACCCATTTGTCTGCGATTGCGGCTCCGCGGCGGGCGATTTGCTGCGGTCTTGACGCGTGCACGATGGTGGATGTGTGATACGCTGCGGACGTACACGTGGCGTCGATCGCCGCGAAGGAGAGTTTTCATGCTGAGCCGTTCAACTCGCGCCCTTGTCGCAGCTTTCACGTTTGCTTTGGCGGCTGCGCCGTCGATGGCGCAGGACTTCACGTATCAGGGGAAGCTGCAGGACGCGGGGTTGCCCGCGAGCGGGAACTTCGACATGCAGTTCCAGGTCTTCCCGGTTGCGGTGGGGGGTGTGCAGATTGGCGTGACGGACACGCGGCTCGGGGTGCCGGTGGTGGACGGGCTGTTCAGCACCGAGGTGAGCGCGATCAGCGGCGCGGCGATCGGGCCGGATCTGTTCCTTGCGATCGCGATCCGTCCGGCGGGGAGCCCGGGGCCGTTCACGCCCATCTCGCCGCGGACACGGATTACGGTTGCGCCGCTGGCACAGAAGTCGCTGAGCGAGCGTTGGACGCAGGTTGGTTCGACACTGCGGACGGATGCGGGTGTGAGCACGGTCTTTATCAACACGAGCACCAACATCCTTCCGGACAGCGCGTTGACGGTGTCGCGGAACACCTCGCCGGCGGACCCGTACGCCGGGATGTACGTGGGCGGCACGGACGCGGGGACGCTGGCGTACTACGGCTGGTTTGCGAACGGCTTGTCGAAGGCCGAGGCGACGGTGTCGGGGACTACGGGGAACTTCGCGCTCAACGTTGGTAGCAGCGCGACCGATGACCTGACGGTGACGCGGGCGGGATTGGTGGGCCTGGGCGTGGTTCCGGCGGGGCCGGAGCGTCTGCGGGTCGGGGGTGACGCGGTCGTTGTGGGCGACTCGAAGGCGACGACGTTTTCGTACGCGTCGCCGCGGGTGAAGACGCTGGGGATTCCGCCCGAAGCGTTCCGGGCTGCGATCAGCACGCAGCAGGGTTTTTTCGGGAGCGGTGGTGGCGACGCGTTTCTGGATTCGACGGTGACGAGCGGCGGCATGGTTGCGCCGGTGTACCTGCCTGATGGCGCGGTGATCACGGCGTTTGAGGTGGTCTGCCGGGACAACGCAGTGACGGCCGACTTGACGATTTCGCTGTCTCGTCGCCTCTACGCCGCGGGCACGTACAACCTTATGGCGAGCGTGAGCACGGTGGGCGCATCGCTGGGCGCGTTGACGCTGGCGGATACATCGATCGTGGATGCGACGGTGGACAACGGCACGAACGTGTACATGATCAATGCCTTCTGCACGGACTGGGCGGGCAGCACGACGACGGTGAAGGGCGTGAAGATCACGTACACGTTGAGCGGGCCGCAGTAAGGGCGGGGGGGTGAACGCGAGCGTGGGCATTGGTGGGGCGCGTTGAGCGTCGGCGGTGGCGGCGCGATCGCGGTTGTTCACCCCGCGCTACGCTCGGTGCATGCTGCTGCTGTTTGATATTGATGGGACGATGCTCTCCACGGGTGGGGCGGGGATGCGGTCGATGGTTGCCGCGGGGCGTCGTGTTTTTGGGGGAGGGTTTACGGCGGAGGGGGTGGGGTTTGCGGGGCGGCTGGATCCGTTGATTGTGCGGGACATGCTGGAGCGGAGCGGGGTGCGGGCTGGGGCGGAGGAGATGGGGGCGTTCTATCGGGAGTACGTGGAGGAGTTGCGGGGAGCGCTCGGGGAGGGTGGTGGGGTGGCGCTAGGCGGGGTGGTGGCGTTGCTGGATCACCTGGCGGGGACGGCGGCGACGCTCGCGGTGCTGACGGGGAACATCGGGCCGGCGGGGCGGATGAAGCTGGAGGCGTGCGGGATTTCGCCGGAGCGGTTCGCGTTGCACGTGTGGGGGGATGAGTCGCCGCACCCGGAGCCCAAGCGGGCGGATTTGGTGGAAGTGGCGATGGAGCGGTGGGGGCGTGGGCTGGGTCGGCCGGCGCGTGCGGAGGAGGTGGTGGTGATCGGGGACACGCCGGGGGACGTGGAGTGCGCGAAGGCGCACGGGTGTCGGGCGTTGGCGGTGGCGACGGGGCATTACGGGGTGGAGGCGCTGCGGGCGAGCGGCGCGGATTTGGTGGTGGAGACGCTGGAGGGGACGGCGGAGGTGGCGGGGTGGTTGCTGGCGCGCAAGTGACAGGGACCGACAGTTTTCGTGGGAAAGATGGCGGGGGGGCGAGGTCGCGCGCGGCTTTGGCTACCATGGCGGAACAATGGGAGCAGATGTGCGATGACCGACTCCTACAGAGCCTTGTGCAACGACTACTACGTGAACATGAAGGTCCAGACCAAGATGGAGCTGCCGCGGACGCGGGAGACGGTTCTTGAGCTGTTCGAGCGTGTTCGGCGGCAGTTTCCGGGGATGAACTCGTTCCGGCGGTATCGGGACGAGTTGGCGTTGGAGTCGCCGCAGACGGACCAGCCGCACCGGTGGTTGGCGATTCGGAACAACACGCTGCGGACGGGGACGGTGAATGCGCCGGAGATGGCGGAGGCCTACGCGCTGAACGAGCACATCGTGGAGATTGCTCCGGCGTATGTGTCGCTGAGCCCGCTGGACGTGGATTACGTGGAGTTGCTGTACGGGTTTGACCTGATGGCGGGGGGGAATCACGACGCGATCGTGCTGGACGCGTTGATCCCGGGGTCGCCGCTGGCGGCGTTGCTGGAGATCCCGGGGGCGGTGCCGACGGACTGTCAGCCGATCATCGGGATGACGTTTGGGGCGCGTGGGGACATGGAGCTGTACTTCGAGGTGAAGACCCGCGCGGCGGGGAACTCGCACCGGGACGCGGCGGGGGATCCGATTTCGGTGTACTTGACGTTGAGGAAGAGCGGGCCTTTTGCCGAACTGAAGGATCTCCGGACGACGCTGCAGCGGCTGGTGCGTCACGGGGAGGAGTTGGTGGAGCGGAGGGTCGTGCCGGGGTTGATCGTTCCGATCCGGCAGGCGATCGCATCGGGGAACGTGTAGAGGGCGCACGGTGCAGACGGGCACGACGGTTCAGCCAAGCAAGCGGCCGGCGACGGCGGAGGATCGCGAGGGGGCGATCGGGGCGACGTTGCTGTGGATCGGGGTGCTGGTGGTGCTGACGGTGGCGAGCGGGTTGGGGCTGATGTGGTACCGGCGGAAGGTGCTGGACCGGAGCGCGGAGGGGACGCAGGCGACGCTGATGGAGGAGTTCCGGCGGATGCGGGACTCGGGGGAGATCACGCAGGAGGAGTTTGAGGCGACGAAGAAGGCGATGGTGGCGCGGCTGACGGGGCAGTCCCCGCGGGGAGGGGTGAAGGGGACGGGAGAGGCCGGGAGGGCCGAATAACTCGCCGGGGGACGGGAGATAAGGGGGAGGGGA
>JBIKMF010000409.1:0-3537 GCA_044359425.1 Phycisphaerales bacterium | reverse complement strand
GCAACCCGGCCCCCTTCCTTTATCCCGGTACCTCCCGCGACCGATAAACAGGGTAGCCGGTGTCACCGAGACGCCCGGCGTCCACGCGCCCCGAGGAGCCCTCCGTGCCCGACGCGATCACCGACCAGCCCCGCCTCTGGACCCGTGCCGTTCTCATCGGAACCCCCGCGACCTGCTTCGCGCTCGCCGCCCAGTTCGAGACCATGCCCGCCGATCGCCGCCCCGTCGGGTGCCTGCTCACGGAGCCCGCGCTCCGCCAGCCCCTGGTCGACGTGCTGGGCTTCGCGGAAGACGTCGAACGCCTCCACCGCGCCGATCCCTTTACCTTCGCGATCGTCTGCCTCCCCTCTGGCCTTGGCGCCATGGCCACCAAGCTCCGGTCCCGCCTGCGCTCGCTCGGCATCGAGTCGCGCTGGGTCCCCGCGCTCGACGACGTGCTCGACGCGCCTCCGGCCATCTCTACATCCTCCCCGATTGACCTCGTCGAACTCATCGGCCGCACCCCGTACGGCGTCGATCGCCGCGAAGTCGCCCGCACCATCGGCGGCAAGCGCGTGCTGATCACCGGCGCCGGCGGCTCCATCGGTTCCGAAATCGCCCGCATCGCCGCGACCTTCCGCCCGTCTCAGATCGTTCTCATGGAACGCTCCGAGAACGCCCTGTTCGAGATCGACCGCCAGCTCGCACGCCGGTTCCCCGACATTCCCCGTCGCGCCGTGCTCCACGATGTCGTCGACGCCGACGCCACCCTTCGCTGGTGCGTGAACCTCAAGCCCGAAGTCGTCTTCCACGCCGCGGCACACAAACACGTGCCGCTGATGGAAGACCACCCCTCACACGCGATCACCAACAACCTGTTCGGCACCAAGAGCATCGCCGACGCCGCCAACGCGGTCGGGGCCGAGCGTTTCGTGATGATCTCCTCCGACAAGGCCGTGAATCCCACGAGCGTGATGGGCGCCACCAAGCGTCTCGCCGAGATGTACGTTCAGTCGCTCCACCGCGCGGGCGGGTCCGCGGGTCGCACCAGCTTCAGCATGGTTCGGTTCGGCAACGTCCTGGGCTCCGCGTGCAGCGTGCTGCCCATCTGGGGCGCGCAGCTCGCCGAGGGCGGTCCGATCACGGTCACCGATCCTCGCATGACGCGGTACTTCATGACCATCCACGAGGCCGCGATGCTGGTGATCCAGTCGGCTGCGATCGACGCGCGCCAGCAGCACGCCGCGAGCGTCTACGTTCTCGACATGGGCGACCCCGTTCGCATCGTCGATCTCGCGCAGCGCTTCATCGCCCTCAGCGGCTTCACGCCACGCCTGCCAGATACGTCGCCCGCCCCTGCGAGCGGGCCCTTGATCGACATCACGTTCACCGGTGCGCGCCCGGGCGAGAAGCTCTACGAGGAACTCGCCTACGCGGCCGAGGCCCTGCGCCCGACCCACTTCCCGGGGATCAACGCCTGGACCGGCACGCTCCCCAGCGGGTTCGAGGTCGCATCGATGGTCTCGGAACTCGGGCTCGCACGCCACAGCCCGGACCGCGCATTCGTGCTCGAATCCATCCGGCGGAACGTTCCCGAGATGCACATGCCCGACCACGCCGAGCCCAAGCCCGGCAAGCCCGTGGCCGCCTGACCCGAACAACCCGCGAATGTGACCGGACTTGATACCCGCACGCGTCGCGCGGACAATGCTCCCTTGGACGGGATGTTCCCGCGCCGAACCATGAAGGACCGTGCACGAATGCTCACCGAGATCGAAGCCTCCCGCGCGAAGGCGCAGGAGCTTCTCCAAAACCTCCTCGAAGCCAAGGGCAGCGTCGAGGCGGTCGGTACGCGCGATCTCTACCGAGTCGTCACCGGAGCCTCCAGCCTCGACAACGCCATCGACTCCGCCCGGCGGGCCGTCGAGACCTACGACCGCATGCTCGTCGAGCTCAAACGAGAGCCCTCCTCGGCCCAATCGCCATGACATCCCAGCCACTCACCGTGCAGTTCAAGCGCCTCTCACCGAAGGCCACGACGCCCGCGTACCAGACCGCCGGTGCCGCCGGTATGGACCTTGCCGCGTGCCTTCCCGACTCCGCGCCCGCGGTGACCCTCGCCCCCGGTCAGATTCTCGCGATCCCCACGGGCTGGGCCCTCGCGGTGCCTCCCGGCTATGAAGCTCAGGTCCGCCCGAGATCGGGTCTCTCGACCAAGCACGGCATCACCCTCCCCAACTCTCCCGGCACCATCGATTCGGACTACCGGGGTGAGCTGAAGGTCGCGCTCATCAACCTCGGCCGCGAGCCCTTCGAGATCACGCACGGCATGCGGATCGCGCAGCTCGTCATCGCGCCCGTGTCCCACGTGCAGATCGCGGAAGTCGCCGAACTCAGCGACACCGTGCGGGGCAGTGGGGGGTTCGGCTCGACCGGCGTGGGCTGAGTGCTTACGCCGCGGGCCGGTGGATGCTCTGCTTCCCCAGCCACCGCTTGCAGTACTCGATCAGGGTCGCCGCATCCATCGGCTTGCTCGCGTAGTCGTCGCACCCGGCCTCGAAGCATCGCTGGCGGTCGGTCAACAGGTTGTGGGCGGTGAACGCGAGGATCGGCCGCACCACCCCGCACGCCCGCAGCCGGCGCGTCGCCTCGTACCCGTCCATCTCCGGCATCTGCATGTCCATCAGCACCAGGTCAAACTCGCGCCCCGCGGCCTGCGCGGCCGCGAACTTCCCGATGGCGTCGAGTCCGTTGTTCGCGACCTCAACCTGACACCCCGCGCGACGCAGGAACAGGGAGATCAGCCGCTGGTTGTCGATGCTGTCCTCGGCGACCAGCACGTACGAGTTGAGTGGTGTCGCCTCGGTCGGCCGTGGCTGCGCGATCGCGCGAGCGGGCTCGGTCGGGATCACCGGTCGGACCATCCGGCCTTCGGGGTGGGGCGCGGCGAGCTCGACGAGGACGCGGGTTCCGGAGCCCGGCTCGCTTTCGACTTCGAGCGAACCGCCGAGCATTTCCGCGAGGCGGCGGGAGAGGGCCAGCCCCAGCCCGAGTCCCGGTCCCCGGTGGCCCGGCCAGTTGCGACGGTCCGCGCGATCCGCGAGGAGGGCAAGGCACTGCGGTGTCATGCCGACACCGGTGTCGACGATCTCGAACCGGAGGCGAGGCCCGTCGTTCTCGTCGTCGGGGAGGTACGAGACGTTGACGGTTACGGTGCCCTCCTGCGTGAACTTCACGGCGTTGCCCACAAGGTTGAGCAGGATCTGGCGCAGGCGGGTTCGGTCGATGCTTACGCGTTCGGGGAGTTCGGTGGCGAGATTGACGCTGAACCCGAGCCCCTTGCGTCTGGCCTTGGGGCCCATGAGCATGGCGACATCGCCAAGCACCGAGACCGGCGAGGAGGGCATGGCGTCGAGGGTGAGCGCCCCGGCCTCGATTTTGGAGTAGTCGAGGGCGTCGTTGAGGAGGGAGAGCAGGTGCTGGGCGTTCAGGTAGATCGTGTGGAGGTAGGTCTGGCGATCGGATTCCGTGAGCGTGGGCGACTCCAGCAGACCGACA
>JBIKMF010000079.1:0-13087 GCA_044359425.1 Phycisphaerales bacterium | reverse complement strand
GCATTCGCCGGCCCCGAACTTCCCCCGCCCTACGAGGTCAGCGCGCCCGTCGTCGACGGCGACACGATCATCGTGATCGATCCGTCCACCGCCGCAATCGTGCGTTACGACGGCAAGACGGGGAGCGTACTGGGCACCCGCCGCATCACCGAGGGCGGCCCGCGCGATGTGGCGTACGCCCCCAAGTACCTCGTTCGCGCGGGGGACAACCTCGCGGTCATGTGCGAGGCGTCCATGCTCTTTATCCCGATCTCCGACCTCACCGGCGGCAAGCTCGGCCCTCCCCTCGACGGCGAGTGGTCCCCCGTCGGCCGCGCCGTGGCCAGCGGAGACGACCTGCTCATCCCCGTACGCGCCGGCATTCTTCGCGTTTCGCCCGCGAACCCGCAGCAGCCCACCCTCATGAAGGTGGAACAGCCGGGCAACCTGCTCATCGCGGGCGAAGGTGCCAGCGCGCACCCGCTCACCATCGACGGCTCGCGCCTGCACACCTACCTCCGCTGGGAAGACGCGCGGGTGGTGCTCGAAGCCCGCCTCGAACGCAACCCCGGCGACCCGCGCCCGTTGCTCACGTACATCGAGCTCGCCTCGCGGGCCGGGCACTCCGACCTCACCCCGTCTCTGGCGGACCGCGTGCTCGCGATCGCGCGCGACCAGCCCACCGCGGTCGCCACGCGCTCGCGCACCGAGCTCTTCGAGCTGCTGCTCGCGATGGTGAGGGCCGGGCGACCCGCCACCACCGCCGCGCCGAGGCGGTTTTACCAGGGCCTGCAGCCCGTGACCAACCCCGAGCTGCTCGACTCGGTCGTGCAGCGCCTGGGAATCGCGGGTGAGGAACCGACGCAGCAGGTGGAGTACCTCTTTGAGCTCGCCTCACTCCGCGAGACGCAGGGCCGCGCGCCCGAAGCGGTCGAGGCCCTGCAGCGCGTGCTCGTCGAGGCCGACCTTGCCACCGCCGGCGCCATGACCGAAGACCCCAGCGCGATCACCGCCAAGGCCATGGGTGGCGATGAGGCGGCCCGCAGGCTCACCAACCTCCTCCGGCGCGTCGGTCACTCCGCGTACACGGCCTTTGACGCCCAGGCCACCGCCGAGATCGCGGGGATGCCCGCGGACGCCGACGGCGAAACACTTGTCGCCGCTGCGCGTCGATACCCGCTCGCCGCCGTGACGCCCGAGGTCTGGCGCCGCGCCGCCGCGTGGTTCTTCGCGCGTGAACGGCAGACCGACGGCCTCGCCGCGCTCGGACAGGCGCTCGTGAGCGAAGAGACCTCGGTCGCGATCGGCAGGCCTGATCGCCTCGCGCAGCTTGCGGCGATCACGGAAGAACTCGCGGGCTACGCCGGGCGCGCCGGGCGTCTCGAAGCCGCCGAACGGCTGGCACGTCGAGTCTCCACCGGATACCCGGGCGTGGTCCTGAGCCCGGCGACAACCGAAGCCGGACGCGCGACGACGCTCGCGAAGCGCGTGGCCTCACCCCACATCGGCGACTCCGTGCACGGGGGCGTGCAGGTGGTGCCGGGTTGGGTGCCCGCGGACGTGGTGCTGCCCGACGTCGAGGGACGCACCGGCGACTGCGTGGCGATGGTGAACGAATCGATGCGGGCCGTGGGCGTGTGGGGCGTCAACCTCGCAACGGACCAGCTCGAACCGCTGTGGGAGCGGCAGATCGAATCGTCGGAACCCGTCCTGATGACGATCCGGCACGACCTCACGCTCCTCTTCTGGCCAACACCCGGCGGCGGCGAGCTCGAAGCCGTTTCGAACTACAACGGCAAGAGCCTCTGGAAGTCGCGCGAGTTCCTCTCGCTGTTCGGCGGCGGAAACGCCAGCGGACAACGGATGCGATCGCCCATGGACCAGGATGTCTCGGTCGAGGACTTCGTCGCGGCGATCCGCGGCGACACGCTCGTGCTCGCGCAGCGATCGGGACGCTGCGCCGCGTTCAGCCTCAGCACCGGCGAGGCAACGTGGCACCAGGAGCTCGAAGGCTCACGCGTTTTCGAGATCGCGATCGTGGGGCCGCGCGTGCTGCTCGCGGGCACCAGCCCCGTGAAGGACGTGGCCGGATCCCCGCCGCTGGTGGTCGGGCTGTCCCTGAAGACCGGTGAACGCGAATCAACCGTCGCGCCGGAGGTCCTTGGCGATCACGTGCGGTGGCTGCGGCCGGTGACCGACACCGAGGCCCTCGTCGCCACCAGCGAGAGCGTGCTGCGCGTGAACACCGCCACCGGCGCCGTTGTCTGGCGGACCATGGGTGAGCCCTGCGCGATGTCCGCGCCCGGCTGGGTGGTCGGCGAGAGCGTCTTCATCACCGACGACCAGAGCAGAATCTGGAAGGTCGCGCTGGCGGACGGCAAGCCAGCCCCCGAACCCTGCGACACGCGAGGGAAGGTGTCGTACCCCATGCGCGGCGCAGCGATCGACGGCCGGTTCGCGCTCCTCTCACCCAGCGGGGCGGCGATCTTCGGTCAGGACGGCGGCCTCGTCGGCGTCGACACCGTGAACTCGTTCGGCAAGCTGCTCCCGCCGGTGCTCGCCGATGGGCGCATCGTGATGATCGAGAGCTACGACGAACGCGCATCGAGGCTGGAAGAGAACACCCTCTCGGTCATGCGGCTGTACATCCTCGACACCAAGTCCGCGAAGCTCATGGGAACGCAGAAGCTCGGCGTGCCCGTGTCGGCCCTCTCGTCGCTCGCGGTGATCGACGGCAAGGTGCTGCTGTCGATCGGCACCGCCACGATCGTGTTCGGGGCTCCGTGACGGTCACTCGTTGTCGGTGGACGAAACCTCGCGCCAGCGGACGACCTTCAGATTGCCCGCGGGCTCGGGCTCGGTGAACGTGTACCAGAGGGCGAAGGAGTTGGCACCGAAGTCCGTCGAGCAGACCTTGGGCGTCACGGCCTGCGTGTAGGTCCGCGGGCCGTTGATGATGCGGAGCGTGTAGGTGGTCGCGGGGTTCACGCCGCCGAAGTGCGCCGTGAGCGACTCCTGACCGCCCAGCCCCGACGCAACGCCCAGATCGCGCCGCTGCAGGAATACCTTGTCGGTGCTGTCCCACAGCTCCACCCGCGTGCCGATCGCCGCCTTGTTGATCCCGCCCTTTCCGAAACCAACGACCGAGACCTTGAAGAAGCGGCCCAGGTTGGTATCGGCGGGGTTCGCGTCCGCCGAGATGTTCTTGTACAGCCGTGTCCAGAGGTTGTTCTCGTTGCTGGTAAAGGCGATGTCGAGCAGCCCGTCGCTGTTCACGTCGATCCACTTCGCGTCGCCCGCGCTGGACTCCGTGCGGCACCCGGTGCTCACGAGCGTGAACGTCATCGTCCCCGCGGCACGGTTGTTGCGGTACAGCGAGGTGAGCCCCGATGCCGCGGTGAAGAAGAGATCAAGGTCGCCGTCGTTGTCGTAGTCGCCGAGAGCGGGCGTCGCGGTGCCGGTGGCGGTCAGGCCCCAGGTGGACGCGATGGAGGTGAAGGAGGTTCCCGCACCGTCGTTGCGCATCGCAACGATGGCCCCGACGCGGTCGCCGATGATGAGGTCCAGGTCCCCGTCGTTGTCGACATCGCCCCACGCCGAACCAACCGAGGCGCTGTCAGAGAACGTGATGCCCGTCGAGAGCGCGCGGCGCGTGTACGGGCCGCTGCCGCCGTTGCTGAGCATGAGGATGCCCGAGCCGCCGTGGTGGAAGACGTCCGGGTAGCCGTCGTTGTTGACGTCACCGGTCGAGAAGGCGTGGCCGGTTTCGCTGAAGAACCCGTCGAAGGGGCTGTCGGTGCTCGACTGGCGCGCGTAGTCGACGAAGTACCCAGTGGGATCGGGCTGACCGAGGTAAAACTCGTGCGTGCCGGGGCGCGAATGGAGCACGTCGCACCACCCGTCGCCGTTGACGTCCAGAACGGCCATCGCGCGCCGGGTGAACGTGCCGGTGTTGATCGGGTTCGGCCAGGTTGACCAGAAGAAACTGGAGGACGTCAGCGGGTCGCTGTTGAACGCCGGTGCGGGATTGCCCCGTCGCACCGTCGAGCGCTGCGTGGAACTGGAGGTGATGATGTCGATGACGCCATCGTTGTCGAGGTCGGCGACCATCGCCTGGTCGGCGGTCGCGCCGATGGCGGCGGACGAGGTCATCGAGCCCTCGTTCACGAAGTACACGATGGAGTTGGCCACGGTGTTGTGCGCGACCGCGTCCGGGTAACCGTTGCGGTCGATGTCCGCCCAGAGGAGGGCGGACTTGGAGGCCGGATCCGTCCCCGCGTTGCGTGGCTGCACGAAGAAGCCGTGAGCACGCCCCGATTCGGCGAATCGCGGCGCGTTCGTGGTGATGGTCGAGCTCGCGGTCGTCGCGACGATCACGTTGTCGATCGCCCACGCTTCATCGTTCCAGCCCTGCAGCCCCGAGCCCCAGAAGTTGATGAACGACACGGTCTCATCGGGCGTGAAGTCAACCCGAACACGGCGGAAGATCGCGCCGTGCGTGGAGTAGCTCCCACCGAAGTTGCCGGTGCCGGTGCGGCATTCCTCGGGGAACCCAGGCCACGTCCAATCGGACAGCCTCGAACCGTTCCCGCCCACCGGGCCGCACTTGAACGTACCCGAGATCATCAGCTCGCCGTTGACACTCACGTTGAACACGTCCGGCCCGCTTGACGTCGCGCTCCCGTCCCAGCTCCCCATGAACACCACGTCGAAGAACAGCGTGTAGGCGGTGTCCGCCACCGTGTTCACACGGACCTGAAGCGTCCGCGCGTTGTCCATCGGCGTGATCGTCTTGGTCGCGACCGAGCGCGAGGTCACCGTGAAGATGTTGTTCGCCGATGTCGTTGTCCCCAGCAGACTCCACTCGGTCCCCGGCGTCGTGAGGCTCTCGAACGTCTGCGAGTACGGCGTGTTCGCCGATGGTCCCGCCCGCTCGTACGCGCCGATGTCGTACGCGATGCCCAGGGGACGCGATGCGCCCGCGCGGTCGGTCGTGTGACCCGAGATCGTCACGCCCGCATCGATCGCCGGCGACCCCGTCCTGGGGATCCAGCTCGAACCGCTCGTGAACATCGGATCCGCCGTGAACTCCGTCGAGTGCTTCGGCGTGCCCTCCACCTCAGTAGTGCACTTCCAGAACAGGTTGTGGGTGTGCGTGATCGAACCCCCCGTCTGCGCCAGGGCCGTCGCCGTGTTCGAGAAGATCGAGTTCAGCACCGTCGCGTTGCCCGCCCTGCAGTCTACAAGTTTCGACGCGGTGTTCTGGTCAAACGTCGAGTTGAAGATCCTTACCGTTGCATTGGTGTTGTCCTGCACGATCGCGCCGGCGTTCCTGTACACCAGGCAGTTCGACATGGTCAGGTTCTGCGAACGCCCGTTCACCGACGCCGTCACCTCCACCAGCTTCGAGTTCGTGTTGCTGTACACCGAGCACCGGCTCAGCAGCAGCTCCGAAAACCCCTTCACGTTCGCCACGACGCCGAAGTTGAGGTACACCCGCGAGTTCACCAGCGTCAGCGTCCCGTTCCCGCTCACCGCCGACGTCGCCGTCAGGTCGAACACCGTCCCCGATATCGTCGTGATCGTCGCCGTGTTGAACGTCGCGCTCCCGCCCGTCATCTGGATCGCTGTCGTGCAGCCCGTGATCGTGCACGTGTTGAACGTCGTGTTGAGCCCGCCCGGCCCGATCCGAAACGCCGTACCACTCGAGCTCACGCGGATCGTCTCGAACACGACCCACGAGTGCTGCACGTCGATCATCAGCGAGCCCGCCTTGCGGAACTGCACCGTGCCCTTCGTCCCCGTGAACACGCCCTTCGTGTCGCCGATCACCCGGATCGGCAGCGCCGCCGACCCGTTCCTCACCGTCACCGGCTGGTCCGTGTACGTCCCGCCACCAATGTAAATCGTGTCCCCCGCGCTCGCCATCTGCAGCGCTTTCGTCAGCGTTTTGAACGGCGTCGCCGCCGAGAGCCCCGTGTTGGTGTCAAGCCCGTTCGTCTTGACGTAGTAGATCGCCGCGTGCGCATCCGCGCCCGCCAGCACGAGCACCGCCACCATCAGTATCTTGAAGAGCCGTTCCATTCCCGTCTCCTAAGAGAAGCACCATCCCGCTTCTACTATCGGAAACTCCCCCGCCCCGCGGGCGTCACGCCCAGCACACCCCGCTTCTTCGCCCCCGCCACGCCGCCCTGTACCACCTCTGCCTGCGCGCCGGGTCCCAGAACCTCCGACCATTCACGACCGCAGGCTCTCCGCGATCGAGATCTCCTGCAGCCGCACACTCAGCACATCCAACTCCTCTTTCGCCCGGTGCATCGCGTTCGCTTCCACCGACCGCCAGTCCGCCGTCGCCCGCTCCAGCATTTCGCGGAATCGCGCCAGCTTCCCCTCGAGCTCCGCGCGATACCCCGCCTCCAGCTTCGCGCCGTGCTTCTCCAGCCGCTCCCCGATCCACTTCGCGTCCAGCCGACCGTTCGCGATCAGATCCGTGATCCGATGCCGCGCCATGTCCTCCCGCGCATGCACGTACGACTCGCGCTCGATCCGCTCGACCTCTTCGCCCGTCAGCCCGTGATTCGGCACCACCTGCAGCGCCGCCCGCTTCCCCGAACGCCGCTCGTGCGCGCTCACGTTCAGCACCCCGTTCGCATCAACCGCGAACGTCACCTCCAGCTGCGGAATCCCCGCCGGCATCGGCGGGATCCCCCGAAGGTGAAACTCCCCCAGCAGCCGACAGTCCGCCGCCATCTCCCGTTCGCCCTGGTACACCGCCAGCTTGATGCTCGTCTGACCGTCCACACTCGTCGAGAACATCTCCTTCGCCCGCGCCGGCACCGCCGAGTTCCGCACCACCAGCTTCGCCACTGCGCCCCCCACCGTCTCCACCCCCAGCGACAACGGGATCACATCCAGCAGCAACGCCCCCTTGTTCGCACCGCTCAACACCGACGCCTGCACCGACGCGCCCAGCGCGACAACCTCGTCCGGATCCAGCGCGGTGTACGGCTCCATCCCGAAGTACTCACCCACCCGCCGCCGCACCATCGGGATCCGCGTCGACCCACCCACCATCACCACCGTGTCGATCGGCACGCCTCCCAGCTTCCGCTCCGCGTCCCTCATAGCGCCCCGGCAGCACTCGATCGTCCGCTCCACCAGCCCCGCGATCATCCCCTCGAACTCGCCCCGCGTCAGCGTCCGCTCGTACACCCCCGCCGCCCCAAGATCGATCGACACCCGCGCCGTCTCGTGCTCGCTGAGCCGCTTCTTCATCGCCTCCGCCATCGCCACCACCGACCGCCTCACCCCCGGCGGCAACGCCGCGCCCGCGCCGGCCCCCAGCCGCTCGTTCAACTCCCGGTGCAGCAGGTCCGCGATCAGAAAATCAATATCGTCCCCACCCAGCCTCGTGTCCCCCGACGTCGAAAGCACTTCAAAGAACGACCGGTCCTCCGCCCCCTCACCCGGCGTCAGTCTCAGCACCGACACGTCAAACGTCCCCCCGCCCAGGTCGTACACCGCCACCGTCCGCGCCGTCTCCCGGCTCCGCTCCTTCGCCCGGTCCAGCCCGAGCCCATACGCCAGCGCCGCCGCGGTCGGCTCGGGAACAATCCGCACCACCTCCAACCCCGCAAGCCGCCCCGCCACGCGCGTCGCCTGCCGCTGCGCATCATCGAAATACGCCGGCACCGTCACCACCGCGCGCTTCACCTCAACCCCGAGTGCCGCGCTCGCGCGATCCTTGAGCGCACGCAGCACCTCCGCCGACACCTCCTCCGGCGAATACCGCGCCTCGGTCCCATCCCCCCACCCCACCACAACCCGCGTCGTCCCCCGCTCCCCCGCCTCCACCGCGTACGACACGTGCCTCACATCGCTCGCCGCATCCTCGAGCGACCGCCCCATCAGCCGCTTCACGCTCAGCACCGTCGTCGTCGGATACTCCGGCGCCTCCCGCTTCGCAACCTCCCCCACCACCACCCCTCCCGCCCGCTCGTACCGCACCGCGCTCGGCATCAGCCGCGACCCGTCCGCCCCCGCCAGCACCCGCGGCCCCGAGGCATCACACACCGCCACCAACGAGTTGGTCGTCCCCAGGTCAATCCCGACAATCACGTCGCCCGCGTCCACGCTCAACGCCCTTCGCTCAGCCACGCGAGCTCTCGCATCGCCGCCTCCAACGCCACCAGCGACCCCACCTCATCCGCCGCCACCAGCGTCACCCGCCGCCCCTGCCCCGAAACCGCGATCGTCGCCGTCGCCCCAGCGCCCGACGCATCCTCCGCTCCACTCACCAATCCCTCTGGAATCTCCCGCGCGAGCAGCCCGGCATCCCGCACGATCCCCCACAGCCGCTCCCGATCCGTCGGATCAAGCTGCCGCACGATCGGTGGCAACGGCGTGTTCGCCCGCCGCTCACCAACCACCGCTCGCAACTGCCCCTCCGGCCCCACCACGTACCACCCCGGCAACCGGCCCTCCCCGGCCTTGTACACCGACAAACTCACCGAAAAATCCGCCGGCGCCGCCCCCTCCGCCGCCCCCTCAACCGGCCTCGCCGTCCCACATCCAGGCACACCCATCCCCGCCAACACCACCGCCGCCATCACCACCCCACCCACCCCACGCGCAATCCATCCCTTTGGCTCTCGGTTCATGCCCCGATCGTAGTTGCCGACCCCCTCCCCGGCCCCTCACGCTTCTACTTTCTGCCGATTGTCGATAGACTCCCGCCGTGGACCTCCTGCTCCTGACCGCCGACGCAGCCTCCTCCCAAAGTTCGGGTTGGGTCCCCTGGGCCATCGCCGCCGCCGCCGCGGCAACCGCCGCCGTCGCCATCCTCACCCGCCCTCAGCCGCTCCCTCCATCTCCCCCACCCTCCCGTCCACCCGCCGACGACCCGACCACCCTCGAAGACCTCTCCCTCAAAACCCTCATGCTCGAAAGCTCCACAGGGCGCATCGAGCAAACCCTCGCCCAGGTCATCGACGCCTCCGGCAAGATCGTCTACCTCACCCCCGCCTGGGCCGAGTTCGTCGAGGACACCGAAATCGACCCCCGCCTCGCCCTCCTCGGCGAAGACCTCCCCTCTCTCCTCTCCGACCCCGCCGGCCTCCTCGGTGACGCCGCCATCCTCGCCACACGCTCCCTCTCCGACGTCCTCCACGGCAAGTCCCCCTCACTCCGGATGGACTACCGCGTCTCAACCGCCTCCATGAGCGCGGCGATCGTCCTCAGCATCGTCCGCTGCGGCGACGGCCCCGACGCCCTCACCGTCGTCACCCACACCCCAGCCACCGACCGCCTCCGCCTCAACACCCTCCTCCGCGAGAGCGAACGCCGCTACCGCCTCCTCTTCCGCCTCAGCCCCCTCCCCATGCTCGTCGTCTCCGCCAGCGACGGGATCATCCTCGCCGCCAACGAAGCCGCCGGTGAACTCCTCCTCTCCGAACCCGACGCCATCGAGGGCAAATCCCTCTCCACCCTCATGGCCGCCCACTCCCGCTCTGCCGCGGGAACACCCTCCTCCCTCCCCTCCACCACCACCCTCCGCCGCTCCGACGGCGCCCCCGTCACCACCGAACTCCACCACGCCGACCTCGGCTTCGAGGGCTCCCCCGCCCGCCTCATCGTCCTCCGCGACGTCAGCGCGCAAGTCGTCGCGCAGCAGGCCGCCCGACTCCGCGAGTGCATGCTCGCCGCGGTCGCCCGCGCCGGGGAATGGCTCGTCAAGGAGTCCGACTGGCACGCGGGCCTCCGCAGCACGCTCCCCGAACTCGCCCGTGCGTCCCTGGCCTCGCGCGTCCTCGTCTACCAGACCGTCGACCTGCCCGCTCCCCACGCCATCTCCTCCCACCACGAGTCTCCTCCTCATCCCACCCTCGACGAGGCCATCACCAAAGTCATCGCCGGAGACCTCCTCACCGCGCTGAAGACCGGCCACGGCGCCGAGAACACCCGCATCGAGCTCGCCAGCGGTCTCCACTGCGCCACCGCCGCGATCACCCCGGTCATGGTCGGCGACATGCTCTGGGGCTTCATCGCCCTCATCCGCGACGAGGACTCCCGCCCCTTCGGCGCCGCCGAGAACGACTCCCTCCGCAGCTTCGCCGGCATGCTCGGGTCCGCCATCCGCCGCAACCAGATCCAAGATGCACTCCGGCGCGCCGACGACCAGGCCCGCCACGCCCAGAAGCTCGAGGCCCTGGGCCAGCTCGCCGAAGGCATCTCCCACGACTTCAACAACCTCCTCACCGCCATCCACGGGTACATCACGCTCGCGAAGGGCTCTCTCCCCTTCGGCCACCCCGCCACCCACTCCCTCGAACAGGTCGAGTCCGCCGCCACCCAGGCCGGTGGTATGGCCAACTCGCTCCTCACCTTCGCCCGCAGGAGCAAGGGCGACCGCAAGCTCATGCCCCTGGCCACCATCCTCGAGCCCGCGATCCGCCTCGTCCGCCGGACCATGCCCGCCAACATCGCGATCGAGTCCGCCTGCGAAGAGGCCGCCAACTCCTGGGTCACCTGCGACCCCGGCCAGATCCAGCAGGTCATCGTGGCCATCGCACTCAACGCCAAAGACGCCATGCCCCACGGCGGCCTCCTCCGCTTCCGTACCGGCTCCGCCACCGGGCGCGACGGCCAGCAGTGGGCCACGATTTCCATCGAAGACAACGGGATCGGCATGTCCCCGGAAGTCCTCCGGCGCGCCTTCGAACCCTTCTTCACCACCAAGCCCCGCTCCGGGGCCACCGGCCTGGGCCTCTCCATCGCCCACAGCATCATCAACCAGCACGGCGGCACCATCGACGCCGAAAGCACGCCCGGCGCGGGCAGCACCTTCCTCCTCCGCCTCCCCGCCTCCACTCCCCCGCGTCCCGAGCCGAGCATCAACGAACCCAAGGCCGCTCCCATGTACATGGGGACCGCCCTCGTCGTCGAAGACCACCAACTCGTCGGTGCCCTCGTCTCCACCGCGCTCGCCTCCATGGGGTACTCACCAGCTCAGGTCTCCACCGCCGCCGAAGGGGATGCAGAACTTGTCAACCGCCCCGCCGTACTGGTGGTAGACATCCAGCTCCCCGATGCCAACGGCATCGAATGGGTCCGTTCCCTCCGCGCCAAAGGCCTCGTCACCCCAGTTCTCTTCATCAGCGGCCGCTCCGATGAAGAGATCGACGACCCCGCCCTCTCCCCAGCGATGATCCTGCACAAGCCCTTCCAGATCGGAGAACTCACCCGCCTGCTCGGCGATCTCCTCCGAACCAACCGCGTGGAGGTCGACTCATGAATCGCATGGTCTCAGTCGTCATCGCCGACGACCACAAACTCCTCCGCCAGTGCGTGGGTGCCGTGCTCTCGCAGAACACCGGTATCCAGGTCGCCGCCGACGTCGGCACCAGCGACGCCGCCATCGACGCCTGCATCCAGCACAAACCCGACGTCGCCGTCCTCGATATCGATATCCCCGGCGTCGATACCTTCGAAGCCGCCCGCACCATCCGCGCCCGCTCCCCTCGCACCCGCATCGTCTTCCTCTCCGCCTTCACCCTCGACCGCTACATCGAAGCCGCCCTCCGCGCCGGCGCCATGGGGTATGTCGCCAAGTCCGAACCCATCGAAACCGTCGTCCGCGCCATCCACGCCGTCGCCGCCGGCCAGTGCTACTTCTCCCCCGAAGTCCACCAGCGCATCGTCATCGACGACCAAGGCCCCGTCCTCTCCCCCGATGCGGTCAACACCCGCGCGAGCACACTCACCACCCGCGAAACCGAAGTCCTTCGCTACCTCGCCCAGGGGAAGAGCAAGAAGGAAATCGCCGGCCTCATGTGCCTCTCGATCAAGACCGTCGAGAACCACGCCGCCAACCTCATGGCACGCCTCAATATCCACGACCGCGTCGAGCTCGCACGCTTCGCCATCCGCGAAGGCCTCATCACCGCCTGACCCGTCCACCCTGCGAACACATCCTCCCCTCACTAGGTAAAACACCCCAGAACCGGTGGGTTTTGCCCTAAGAATGGGGTTCTTCCCCCATACCCCAGACACCCCCAGCCTCCCGATACTCCTAGTGCAGGGATCGGGACAACTCGTGTGGTCTCTCCCCCCTGGCTCGGAAGGATGCGTGCCCCATGACTTCGTTCACAGCGATCGACGGCGGAACCAGCGCAACGGACACCCAGGACGCCTCCGGCGTCAAGTCTCTCGGCCTCACCCTCATCGCCTCGCGCCCCGACCTCTCCCGACTCGTCAGCCCAGCCCAGCACCGCGTCCTCGAGTTCCTCCTCGAGGGCCTCACCGAACCCCAGATCGCGGCGAAGCTCTCCCGCAGCCGCCACACCGTCCACGACCACACCAAAGCCATCTACCAGGCCCTGAGCGTCAACAACCGCGTCCAACTCGTCCTCCTCTTCTCCTCCCCTCCCCGCGGCTAAGCCCCACCCCTCCCGTCCCCCTCACCTCCTGACCTCCCCGGGCCCGGCACCGCCGGGCCTTTTTCATGCCCATTCCCCATTCCCAACTCTCTATTCCCTAAACCCCCCGAAACTCTGGCCACCACACGCCCAATACCCGCTTGCTACTCTGTAGCTCGCCACCAAGGGCATCGTGCCCCCATGTGGTCTCTCGCCCCTGTGAGGAGGATCCGAATATGCGACTTCTGACTGGTCTCGCGGCCTTCGTCGCCCCCGCCGCCATCACCGTCTCCGCCTTCGTTGCCCCAGTCCACGCCCAGGAACTGATCACCGAAGACGACGTGATCAGCGGCACCATGGACATCACCTTCAACACCCGCACCAACAAGGACGCCTCCGGCGACCTCAAGGAAGGCTCCGCCGCGCTCGGCGCCAAGGACATCTACAAGTTCACCCTCAACGTCGCCAAGACCACGCAGTTCAGCGGCGAGATCACCCGCGTCCCCAACCTCTACTCCAAACTCATCCAATCCAAGAAGCAGGAAGCCGCCCTCACCTACTCCGTCGACCTCGCCGTCCTCAACCCCAAGGACCTCAAGCAGAAGAAGGTCGTCGGCAAGTGGGTCGGCCTCGTCCCCATCGACCCCGCCTCCGGCGCGTTCGACCTCGGCGGCGGCTCCGCCAAGGAACGC
>JBIKMF010000078.1:0-13096 GCA_044359425.1 Phycisphaerales bacterium | reverse complement strand
GTGGCAAGCGGCGAAGCGGCTGGGGGTATTGGATCGGTTGACGCTGATCGAGGAACTGGAGGGGCGGTGCGATCTGTTGGTGCACGGCGATTTGCTGGTGCACCCGGATGCGCAGGGCGAGCAGCGGAGCATCGTGCTGGAGGCGATGGCGGCGGGGATGGTGGTGATCGCGGCGCGCGACCCGATGGTGAGCTTCCTGGTCGAGGACAAGACAGCGCGCCTGGTGGATGGCGGGAGTGCGGCGGCGTGGCGTGAGGCGACCGCGGGGGTGTTGCGCGATCGCGTAGGGGCGAGGGAGTTGTCGGCGTCGGCGGTGCAGTACGTGCGGGCGAATCGGCTGGCGAGCATGCACGTTCGGCAGGTTCTGGCGGCGTACGACTGGATGACCGGGCGTCAGGCGATTCCGATGGGGAAGGCCGCTGGCGGGTGAGTCCGGGGCGGTTTTCGGTTCCTATGCTGGACCATGGAAGAGACCCTCCGGCCGGTGACCGAGAGCGCGCAGCTGGACGCGATTTCCCGGTTCATTTCTCTGACCTACACCCCGAGCCTTGAGGATGCCACGAAGTGGCTTCGGGAGAGTGTTGGGCTGGACAACTGCAGGTTCTTGCCGACGCACGACGGGCACCCGGCGGCGTCGCTGGTGCGGATCCCGATGGGGCAGTACTTCGGGGGCCGGAGTGTGCCGATGGTGGGGATTGCGGGGGTCGCGGTGCCGGCGACGGGGCGCGGTGCGGGCCTGGCCGGGCGGATGATGCGGGCCATGATGCGGGAGGCCGACGCGGAGGGGTTCGCGATCTCGACGTTGTACGCGTCGACGGCGGCGCTGTACCGGTCGGTGGGGTACGAGATCGCCGGTGCGCGGTACGAGTGTTGCGTGGACATGCGGGTGATCCAGGCCCAGCGCGAGAAGACGCGGCGGGTGGTGATGCTCGATGACTCGCACGCGCAGCAGGTGCGTGAGGTGTACACGGCGTTCGCGTCGCGGATGCCGGGGATGCTGGATCGCGGGGACTACTGCTGGTCGCGCGTGCGCAAGCGGTGGGGCGCGGACTGCAACGGGTATGGGTTGACGGATCACTCGGGGACGCTCGAGGGGTACGCGTTCATCCAGCAGACGCGGCTCGACAGCGGGAAGCAGAATCTCACGGTCTCGGACCTCGCGTTTGTGAATGCCGGCGCGGGGCGGCGGGTGCTGGGGTTGCTCGCGGACTTTGCGATGATGTCCGAGCGGCTCACGTTGTTCGGCGCGGCGACGAATCCGCTGGGCGCGATGATGCCGCTGAGCAGTTTCGACGTAAAGCTGCAGCACGAGTGGATGGTGCGGATCGTGCGGCTGAAGGACGCGATCGAGAAGCGCGGGTATTCGCCGGCGATCAACACCGAGTTTGACTTGGACATCTCTGACGACGTGCTGCCCCGGAACAAGGGGCGGTGGACGGTGCGTATCCAAGATGGGCACGCGCGGTGCGAGGCGGCGGATGGGAAGGATCGGCCGGTGCTGCACGCGAGCATCGGTGGATTCTCGCCTGTGTACACCGGGTATCTGACGCCGCTGGCGGCTCGGACGGTGGGGCTGGTGCGTTGCGACGACCATGCGGGGGCACTGCTCGATGGTGTGTTCGGGAGCGGGCAGGCGGCGATGGTGGATTTCTTCTAACCCTTCCTGACGATCACAGGAGTCACGATGCGGGCGATCATCTTCGCGGTGCTGGCGGGGTTGTGCTGGGGTGTGGGCGAGATCTTCACGAAGTGGGCGATCAATACGGGGCGGGTGGGGCCGTTTACCGTGTTGTTTCTGCGTGCGTGCGTGACCGTGGTCCCGGCGCTCATCGCTTGCTTTATTGCGACGCGGATTGCCAAGACCGAGCCGGCGGAGTGGTGGAAGACGATGACCCCGAGCGTGTGGGCGATGGTCATCGGAGGATCAGGACTCCTCGCGGGCTTTCTCGGCGTCTTCTTCTTCTACTGGGGGCTGGGCTCACCCGGGGGAGACATCTCGATCATCCGTCCGATCGCGTTTGCGCTCAGCCCCGCGACCGCGGTGCTCCTGGGGTGGCTCGTGCTCGACGAGGGGATGACCGTGCGCAAGGCGATCTCGGTTGTGCTGATCGTCGTTGGGATCGCCCTGCTCGCGGGCGAGAAGTCCAAGCACGGGAAGCCCGGCGCGAAGGCGAATCCGCCCGCGACCGCCGAGGCCGCGACCTGAGTATCATCGCGCCGGATGCCGCAGGACCCCGGCGAACAACCACTGAAGCCAACCGATGAAGAACTCATCGATGCGCTGAACCGCTCGCAGCCGCGGGCGTTTGACCAGCTCTACGCGCGGCACCGCGAGTGGGTGTGGCGGGTCGCCGTGCGGTACCTGGGTGATGAATCGGAAGCCTGGGATGTTGTGCAGACGGTCTTCATGGACTTTCTGAAGCGTTTCCCGGGGTTCGTGCTCACCTCTCGACTGACGACGTACCTGTACCCCGTCACGCGACACTTCGCGTACGCGGCGGCGCGGAAGCGAAAGCGGATCGCAACCGGAATCGACGAGAACGCTCCGCTCCCGAGTTGCGCACCCCCGGACGTGGAGCGCGACGAGCGGCTCGACCGCCTGAATCAGGCGATCTCGAGGTTGCCGGCGATTCACGCGGAGGTGCTGCTCATGCGATTCGTCGATGACCTGAGCATGGAGGAGATCGGTGCGGCCCTTGGGGTTCCGCCCGGGACCGTGAAGTCCCGGTTGCACCACGCCATCGCCAAGCTGCAGGCGGACCCCGATGCCGCGGCATATTTCTCAGAATCGGAACCGAACCGGTGAACCAAAGGGGCGCGAACGCGCCTGCAGGAGATGACATGCCACAGTTGCCCGACAACCCGAGCGGATCCGAGGCGCCGGAGGCCCTGATCGCCGATCTCCGCAGACTGGCGGGAAGGCCGGAGTCGCTGCCGATGTTCGATGCGCGTTCGGTCGCGTCGGCGCACTTCGCCAAGCGCCGCAGGTTGCGGTTCGCGGCAGTGGTGGGGGCGATCGGGGCGGTAGCCGCGGCGATCGTGGTTGCCGTGGTGATTCCCGGGAACGTGCGGAAGTCGCCAGGGTCGCCGCTTGCTGTCCGCGAGGACGTGAACACCGACGGGCGTGTGGACATGCTCGACGCGTACATGATCGCGAAGGCGTGGGCGGGTGACGCGGCCGAACCCACGTGGGACTTCACCGGTGACGGGCGTGTGGACGGCGATGACGTGAAGGCTGTTGCCGGAATCGCGGTTCGCCTGCCCACGGACGGGGGGAGGCTCTGATGCGCTCCGCGTGGTTTGCATTCATCGCGCTGCTCGGGCTGCTTGCCGCGTCGTTCGTGGGCGCACCCGCGGACCGCGGCGTGCCGGCGTTCATCGCGTGCGAGATCTACATCGACAGCGGTGATCGGCCGCTCGGGGCGTACCAGCTTGAGGTCGTCGCGGACCGGGCCGGTGCGAAGATCGTCGGCGTCGAAGGGGGCGAACACGCGGAGTTCAAGGACGCGCCGTTCTACGACCCCGCGGCGTTGAACGGTGGGCGGATCGTGATCGGTTCGCTCTCGCTCGCCGAGGGGCCGGACCTGCCGCGGGGGGAGTTTCGCGCGGCCCGGGTGCATTTCATGGTGGATGACGCGGAGACAGGATTCGCGGTGAAGGTTCACACCGCGGGTGATGAACGTGGCGCGGTGATCGAGATCAAGGCCCGCGCCGAGCGCGCGGTTCCAAAGTGAGGGTCGAGTTCATGAAGCGAGTGATGCCGGTCGTGTTGTGGTCGTTGCTCTCCGTGCTGCTGATGGCGATGCTGGTCATCGGAGGATGCGCGTCGACGGCTGCGCCTTCTGCGCCCGCCGAACGGGAGAAGTCGGTTGATGCATTTCAGCGCTGGGACCACGGGTCCGCGTCGGCTCCGAGCAATTCCGTTCAGAGGTATTATGTAGACGCACATGGCATCCCCGCGCCAAACGCTGCCGCGCCGGCGACACCGGCCCTCAAGCCAGCCGCGGACCCTTCCGCACTCGCTGCCATGATCGATCCACGCTGCGACGAGGTGTGGGTGATCCAGCGCTCTTCCCGCGATCGCGTAAGGGTCGTCACCAGCCCTGGCACCGGGACGATCGTTGTGGTCAACGTGAACGAGCCCGCCGATGCCTGGCCGACGTGGAAGCGTCTCCCGGTCGTCTCAACCGGGGTGCATGCGGAGATCACGGGGCAACTGGCCGCGGTCAAGGTGGAGCAGTCCTTCACCAATCCCAACGAGTATCCGATCGAGGCCGCGTACGCGTTCCCGCTGCCGGACGACGCGGCCGTGAGCGACTTCGTGATGACCATCGGAGACCGCCATATCCGGGGTATCGTCCGCGAGCGGGAGGAAGCGAAGCAGATCTACGAGGCCGCGAAGGCGCAGGGGCTGAACGCGGCGCTTCTCGAGCAGGAGCGACCCAACATCTTCCTGCAGCGTGTCGCGAACATCGCGGCGGGGGCGACGATCGGGGTCGAGATCACGTACTACAACACGCTCCCGTGCGTCGAGGGCTGGTGCGAGCTGGTGCTGCCGACGACCATCGGTCCTCGCTACACCCCGGCCGGTCAGACTCCGCCCGTGGAAGCGAAGCAGATCGGGGTTACGCCGCGCGTCTCCATCGGGGTTGACATCGACGCGGGGGTGCCCATCGGCAAGGTAGAGTGCGAGTCCCACACCGTCGAGGTTGTTCGGCCCTCGCGTACCCAGGCGTTCGCTCGCCTCGGCACCGCGGGAGCGAACAGCGAACGGGACTTCCTGTTGCGGTGGAACATCCGGCAGAGCGAAGCCACGGGCACGGTGTACACCACGAGCGATGCGAACGGCGGGTACTTCGCCATGCAGCTTGTTCCTCCGGAGAGCTCGCGCGGCCTTGATCCTCGCCCGGTCGACATCGTCTTCGTGCTCGATCGTTCTGGCAGCATGAGCGGGTGGCCGCTTCAGATCGCCAAGAACACCATCACGCGGGGGATCGACGCCCTTCGGCACGATGAACGGTTCCAGATCGTCGACTTCTCGGAGTCGGTCTCCGGTCTGGGCACCAAGCTTCTCCCGCCGACGGGAGAGAACCGTGCCGCGGCGAAGAGGTACCTCGAGTCCACGCCTGCGCAGGGTGGAACGCAGATGAGGGCGGGGCTTGAAGCCGCACTCGCGATTCCGGAGGAGCCGGGTCGTCGCAAGGTGATCGCGTTCTTGACGGACGGTTTCATCGGGAACGAGCGCGACGTGCTCTCTCTCGTTCACAAGGGCCTTGGCGGGGCGAAGATCTTCGCGTTCGGAATCGGTGGGCGGCCCAATCGATTCCTGATCAACGAGCTCGCGGCCCTCGGCCACGGTGTGTCCGCCTGGGCGACCGACGTGGGCGACGGTCTTCCCGCGATGGACGCGTTCATCGAGACCGTTCGTCGGCCCGCGTTGACCGACGTGCGCGTGAGCTTTGGAGGGTCCGAGGCGCGCGTCGAGGATGCGCAGGTTCCCACCGAGCTGTATCCGGGGCGGGGTGCTTTCATCACGGGTCGGTTCATCGGTCAGGTCCAGGGCACGGTTGTGGTGACGGCGCGGGCCAACGGCCGGCCGGTTTCCTTCGAGGTTCCGGTGAAGCAGGCGAACGCGAACGCGGCCGTGATCCTGCCCAAGCTCTGGGCCCGCGGGCAGATGACCGCGATGGCGCGGCGAGAGCTCCGTGGAGAGGCGGTCGACGCGGTCGCGGCGTCGCGCAGCCTCGCGCTCGAGCACGGACTCGTCTCGCCGTACACGAGCTTCATCGCCGTCGACGCGGCTGGGGCGATGAAGTAGGCCAGCGCGGATCAGTCCCAGATCGGCGTGAAGTGCTTGGTTTCTTTGCCCGCGGTCGTGTAGATGGTCAGGTAGTTGTTGGTGTCGGTGGGGTCGTCGGTTTCGTTCTCGAAGAGGCAGTCGTCCCACTTGATTCCCTGCGTGTCCTTGTAGACTCGGTCGCCACAGGCGAACACATCGGTTTCGAAGTTGACGTGGTTGTCGTTGTAGGCGATGTTGCCCTCCCAGGTCTTGCGGCCTCCGTGGATCAAGAGGGTGTTGCTGTTCGGGTTCACGAGCGTGGCGGAGACCTTCGGGGAACCACCCTTGGTCAGCGCCTTGATCTGCGGCCCGCGATTGCCGAGCACCGCGGTCGTGGCGCTGGACGTCACCCCCCACTCGGCGCTGCGTGCTCCGGCGGGTAGGGCCATCGCGTAGCTGGTGTGCCCGATCTTGCCGTTTGTGAAGTCCACACTCAGCGCCGGGTCCCAAAGGGCCTTGGACTTGTCCGGACCCGCGGCGGCGGAGGGACTCTCGTATTGGTAGGTCTTGAAGATCTGGATGTTGGGATTCGTTTCCGCTGGGCTCACGAGGAGCTCGGGCGGGAAGTACCCGTGGTAGACCAAGATAGAGAGGATGTTGGCCATCGTGTCCTTCGACTCCGGCGAATCGGTGGCGATTGTGTAGTTCGCGGCATCGAGCACGGAGGGCATGGGGTACTTGTCCTTGTTGGCGCTTGCCCACATGCTCATGCCCTGTTGGATCCCGCGGATCTGCACGCTGTCCTTGAGTTGCCGCACGCTCTTGGGCCGGTGTGGTCGGGGAAAGAACACAACCACGATCGCGGCGATCACAACGATGATCACGATGAGCTCGAGGATGGTGAAGCCTGTGTGACCTCTCGGACGCGACCTGAGTTGGTGAGCCATGACGATCTCCGGATTGTCGGACGATAACAGGGCCCGGCGCGACGTGCGGCGGGGAAATGAGCGGCCCCAATCGGGGCCGTCTTTCGTACGTTCGGCGAGTGCGGTGGGTTCTTGGGTGCTACTGCGCGAGCACGCGGGCCGAGGACGGCCCGAGTTGTGTCGCGGGCGCTCCCCGCTTCGCCCCGAGGAAGGGGAGCGCGTGGAGCATGAGGAAGACCGCGTCCGTGATGAGCAGTGCGGGGCGGGCGGGGAGGCCTGCGATCATCATGGGGTGACTCGCGCCGCCGCGGCAGCCACACCCGACGGTTTCCAGCGCTGCGGCGGGGATGAGCCAGGCGTAGATGCTGACCGAGATGGCGAGGAGAAGGGATGCCGCGATGGGTTTGAGGGTGCTGGGGGCGCGGCGGGAGGGACTGGGACAGAGAAGCACGGCGATGAGGAGTTCGGCCGCGGGCACGAGCCATCCGAGGGGGAGAAGAGCGGGTGGGAGGATGTCGTGACCGTCGAGGGCGGCCTCGAATGAGCTCCAGTTCACGACCTTTGCGATGCCGCTCCACGCCCAGATGAGCGAGATGATGCCGGCGCTGAGTTGATACGCGGAGGGTGCGGTCACGGGATCCTCTCCCGGGCTTGCTTCACGATTCCCACAACGCCGAGAAGGACGGCGGCGAGGCCAGCGGAGAGGAGCGTCGTGTCGGCGCCGGACTCGTCGGAGCGCGACGTGGGGGCGTCCGGTGCGGGTTTGGCGGCGGCGGGCTGTGAGCGTTCGCCGTTTCGCTTGAGGAGTGATCCGTCGCGTGTGATCGCGGCCGGGGCGATGGTCTTCCAGTCGAACAGGTGGTCACCGACGGATGCCGGCGGGATTCCCGCGGAGTATCGGGTGACGGCGCCGGTGATTCCGGCGGCGGCTTCGGGGTTGATGGCGGACTCGTCGTCGAGCAACTGCCCGGCTCCCAGTTTGATTCCGATCAGTGTGGTGGGATGCTCGACGGGGACTCCCGCCAGTCTGCCGGAGAAGTACTGGGCGATGGTTCGGTTGGGCACATGGGACCAGCGGGCCCGCACGATCCCACCCTTGGCGGGATCGATGACGACGCGGCATCGGTGAGCGAGGCTCGTCAGACGGATGAGGCCGTCGGGCAGTCGCTCCGCCGTGAGGTCCTGGGCATGGGGGAGGACCTCCAGCACATGCCGAACCGTCTGAAGGTAGCTGAACGTGGCCGCGAGGCGCGAGTAGGGAGCGAGAGTAGAGTCGTACAGCGCGGGGTGAGCGGAGGGGTCTTCGGGTTCGTACTCGAAGATCCGGCAGGTAGCGTCGCTGAGCTTTGCGGCGCGGCACCAGATGCTTGGCGTGAAGATCTCGAGAGATACACGGTCTTCGCGTGGGCCGCCTTCGAGTCGGGATTCACGTTCGAGGCGGAACCGGTCCTTACCGTCCCAGAGCGTCGTGGTGACGAAGTACGCGACCAGTTCGGCGCCGTTGACGGAAATGCGGGGAATCTGCAGCTGCGATGCGGCCTCGTTGGTTTCGACACGGGGCGGAGTGAACTGCTCGGCGATGATCACCATCGGCCCGCGCGTGGAGTGCGACGCGGCGAGTGCTCGGAAGGCTTCGGCGGAGAGTTCGGGGTCGGTGGATCCCGCGCAAGCGGGGGCGACTCCGATGATCGAGATGATCGCGGCGATGACCCCCGTCCACGTGCGCATCGATCAATCTCCGACGGGGCCTGGGGTCACGTCGGTGCAGAGCTTCACGCAGGCGGGCGCTCCGATGCTGAACGAGAACTCAACCGGTGCTTCGCCGTCGGGAAGGCAGATGCAGCCCTGCATCGGATCGAGCATGATGTAGCCGTATGTGCACACCGCGAGTACGGGTCCGGTTGAGATCGGGAGTTCGCAGTAGTTCCCTTCCACTACCTCCCAGTTGTTGAAGCAGTCGTAGCCGCAGGTTACCCCCGCCGTGCAGTTCGGGGTGTATTGGGAGGAATCCCGGAAGTCCTAGCACGCGGCGAAGGCAAGGCCGGTTCCGGTGAGCACCGACGAAAGAGCGCCGAGAGAAGCCACAGTTGTACGCATGCGGACCTCCTTGATTCGATTGACAGCGTAACACGATGTGATAGTGTGTCAATAGAAACAACGTGAGTAAGAAATGAAGAACACGCGAACAGCCTTCACAGTCGCCGAACTTCTGGTGAGCATTGGCGTCATCATGGTCTTGATGTCCTTGCTTGTTCCCCGGCTCAGCGCGTCGAGGCTCGGGGCGGTGCGGACCAAGTCGCTCTCGAGCGTCCGACAACTCGCGATTCTCACGCAGCAGTACGCGAACGATTCAAAGGAACTCCCCCCGGTGATCTTCCGACCCGAACTCGCCCGCTATCGGACGGGGGCATGGCAGACCCACGAGATTCGGGGCGAGCGGATCGGCGGCGCATGGTTCAACAACGGAGATTACTACCACCTGCTCCTCGGGGAGGATGCACAAAGCGTGGCGTTTGCTCCCGATCGTCCCGCTCACCTGCGCACGGGAGCCGGGTTCCGGCAGAACGCGGACTTCCGCATCGCCGATTGCTATTACGCGACTCCGGAATACTGGGACCGCTGGACGCAGCGAGGCCCCGAGCAGTTCGGTGCTCAGTCGCTGTCGCTCGTTCGCTTCCCCTCACAGAAGGGGTTTGTTCACCAGATCATCCTGTACCACCTCGCCGGATGGCCCGATGGGTTGGGCGCGTGCTGCGACACGAAGGACCCCTCCGCGGTGGCGTGGGGAGACCTCTCCGCCACGTCGGTGGTTCAGCGAGACCTCAATCCCGGTGAGCCGAACTTCTACCACCATGGGAATGCGACCGCGCCGAGCTACCTCGGTTCGGGGCTTCCGGTGAGTTGGACCCGGCACGGTGTTCTGGGACGCGATCGCTGAGCACCATCAGCACATCGTCATGCCGCCGTCGACGCAGATCGTCTGGCCGGTCACGAAGCCGGCCTCGTCGCTGGTCAGGTAACTGATGCACGCGGCGATGTCTTCACCGCTGCCGAACCGCTTGACGGCGATCATCCCGAGGACGCCGTCCTTCACCTGCTGCGGCAGGTTGGCGGTCATGTCAGTCTCGATGAACCCGGGGGCGACCGAGTTGCAGGTGATCCCCTTCGAGCCGAGTTCGCGCGCGATCGACTTGCTCAGGCCGAGCATGCCCGACTTGGCGGCTGCGTAGTTCGCCTGGCCCGCGTTACCGACGACGCCGCTCGTGGAGGAGACGTTCACGATCCGGCCGAACTTCCCCTTCATCATGGACCGTGCCGCCGCGCGGATCGCGACGAACGCGGACTTCAGGTTGGTGTCGACGACGGCGTCCCAGTCCTCGTCGCTCATGCGAAGGGCGAGGCCGTCCTTGGTGATGCCGGCGTTGTTCACGAGGATGTCGAGACGTCCCTGGCTGGCGGCGATCCCCTCGATCGCGGCCTGGACCGCCTTGGGGTCGCTGACGTCGAAGGCGCAGACGGACGCCGAGCCGCCCTCGGCCTCGATGTGGGCCTTGAGCTCATTGAGCGGACCTTCGCTGCGTGCGCAGAGCACCACGTGCCGTCCGTCCTTGGCGAGGCGGATGGCGACGGATCGTCCGATGCCGCGCGACGCCCCGGTCACCACTGCCACTCGCTTCACGTTGTCAGACATGTCGAACCTCCGAATCTGGGAAAGAAAGCACGCGCGATGGTCGCGCGTGCAGCTTTGGTGCGTGTTCCGATGCCCGGGGTCAGCCGCCGCCGGGGCCCGTGGCAGGCCCGCCGCTCTTGGCCTTCTGGTACTCGTCCTTCAGTCTCGCCGCGTCGTCCTTGAGGACTTCTGCCGCGAACCCGAAGATCTGGTCCTCGGTCACCTTGTTGCCGTTCGCCGCGGACGCGAGCTTGCACAGGTCGATCATCTGCACGAGCAGATCCGGCGGGAGCTTGGTGCCCTTCTCGACGATCGCGGCACCCGCGGTCTTCATGGCCGCGATCTGGGCAGGATCGACCTGCTGGCCGGCCATCTGGGCCATCGCGGTTGGGTCGACACCGGCGGCCGTCGCGATTTTCTCGGCGACGGAGAAGGTTGTGTAGGCCCAGAGCAACTGGGTTTCGTCCGCTGGGAGTCCGGCGGGACCGGCCGCGGAGGCTTCCGCGGGGGCGTTGAGCGCGGTTGCCCGCGTGAGGTCATCGATCGTGAGACCGTCCCACTCGGTGGCGCGGGCCTTCTTGCCGGGGGTGGTCCCCATGCCGTCGAAAACCCAGGTTCCGTTGTTGTTGAGGGCGTTGAAGCCGACGATGTACGAGCCGTCGGGTTCCTGGAACGCGAGGACGATCTGGCCGCCGCTGGAGGGAAGCGAGTCGCCGGGCATCTCAGACGAGTAGATCACCCGCACGGCCTCGATCCGCTTGGTGGACTCTTCCCAGTCGCCGCTGCTGACGAGGGAGTCGAGATCCGCCTGCGCGGCCTGAGCGAGGAGGGACTTGACCTTGTCGGAGTCACCCTTGGCGAATCCATCGCAGAGGCCGATGATGGCCTTGGCGAGGTTCTCGTCGATGGGCGCTCGGGTCTGGGGGTACTGGACTCGTGCATCGGGCCGCATGCTCTGGAGCACGGGGTCGATCTGGATCGGGTCCGGGATCGCGGGAGGAGGCGGCGGGGGCGGGGGCGGAGGGGGCGGCGGCTTCTTCTTCTTGCAGCCGGCCATGACGGCGGTCGGCATGACAACAAGGGTGGAAACCAGCCCGACCGTGACCACGCCGGAGAGGATGGCGCGAATAGCGCTCTCCTGGAGCCAGCGACGTCTGCGAGTATTACGGCGTGTCATTCGTGTTCACCTTGATCGACTTGTCGATCCGACGCATGAGGCCCATGAGGGTCTTGCCCGGAGCGAGTTCCTGGTAGTCGGCCTTCACGGCCCCCGCGAGATACGCACAGCTTTGCGCCCAGCGGACCGGGCTGGTCAACTGCTCGACCAGTCGTGCCCGGATGGTATCAGAGATTGCCTTGCCGCTCTCCTCGCGATGGGGGAGGGCGGTCACATTCGAGATCACGGGGCAGCGTGGGGCCCGGAACGGGGTACGGGCAAGGGCCTCTCCCAAACGGGCCGCGGCCTGTGCCATAAGTGGCGAGTGGAAGGCTCCGGCGACGGGCAAGGCAGCCGAGCGGAGGGACATGGACTCCGCGACCTTCGCGGCCCGATCGCAGGCGTTGCGGTGTCCGCTGAGGACGACCTGGCCGGGGGCGTTGTAGTTGGCGCACACGAGGACTTCGGAGCCTCGGGCCTGATCGGCGATGGTGCCGGCTTGGTCGTCGGTTGCGCCGATGAGGGCGAGCATGGCCCCGCCCCCGCCGGCGCGGGCTTCAGGGGAGTCGGCGGCATCCTGCATGGCGCGGCCACGCAGGGTTACGAGCTCGAGCCCGTCCTCGAACGTGATCGCACCCGCGACCACGAGCGCCGTGTACTCGCCCAAGGAAAGCCCGGCGGTCGCGGCGAGGGGGACGTCGTTCGCGGTAGCGCCGGCCTTGGCGAGGAGAGCTCGCCAGCAGGCGATCGAAGCCACGAAGATCGCGGGTTGGCTGACGTCGGTCTGGTTGAGGCGTTCGCCGGGGCCTTCGAAGCAGAGGGCGGAGAGAGGGGCACCGAGGCGGTTGCCGAGCAGGCGGTCGGCGAGGTCAAAGGTGGCGCGGGCCTCGGGGGAGGCCTCGAACCAACCCTTGCCCATCGACACGGCCTGGGCACCTTGCCCGGGGCAGAGGATGATCTGGGGTTCGCTCATGGCAGTGCAGTGTATCGCGGGTCTGGGCAGAGGACTCAGAGCTGCCAGAGGCTGCTGCCCCAGGTGAGGCCGCCACCGAAGGCGAGGAACATGATCTTCATTCCGGGCTTCACGCGGCCGGCGGCGGCGAGTTCGTCGAGGCAGAGCGGAACGGAGGCGGCGACGGTGTTGCCGACACGACCGATGTTGACGTACAGCTTCTCTTCGGGGAGGTTGAACCGTTCGCGCGCGGCGGTGAGGATTCGGGCGTTGCTCTGGTGGCAGACGTAGAGGTCGACCTCCTCGGCCTTCACGTTCGCCTTTTCGAGGGTTTCCGCGATGAGGTTGGGGAAGGTGCTGACCGCGAACTTGAAGACGGCGGCCCCGTTCATGTGCACGTGCCCGATGTCTTCGGGGTTGGGGTCGACGCCCGGGGGGAAGTCCAGGGAGCAGTGGGGGACGTAGATCTCGCGCCACCCCTTGCCGCTGGCGTGGATGGACTGGGCGAGGATCCCCTTGGAGGTGTCGTCGGTGGCCTTGAGCACGACCGCGCCGGCGGCATCCCCGAAGATGATGGCGGTGCTGCGGCCAGCGGTGGTGTAGCTCATGAACT
>JBIKMF010000408.1:0-3577 GCA_044359425.1 Phycisphaerales bacterium | reverse complement strand
TTCAGCTCCCCGTCGAAGTTGAACGCCCGGGGGTCTGAGTCCGAGCCGTACATCGCGATCTTGCGGTAGTTGATGTCGCCCGTCAGCTCCGTCGAATCCTGGTTCTTCTCGTCCTTGGGCTGGAACGTCCCGATGCCGACGCGGTCCTTCTCGCTCAGCACGATCCGTCGCACCCGCACGTGACCCATCACCTTCCGCCAGTCGCCGTCGTAAAACCGCATCAGGTCCTCGAGCACCTTGCGGCAGAACGGATCCGGCTCGCCGAACACCTTCAGCTTGCCCCCGTGGTTCTTCGCACGCCACGCGCTGTTCAGCTTCGCCAGCACCTCCTCGCGCGCCTCGCGCGGGATCAGCACCAGCGGCTCCTCGTGCATCGGGCACTTGAACTCGTGGCTCTTCACGGCTTCCTTGCCATCGCCGCCCGCCGCCGATACCTCGCAGTCCTCGTCCAGCAGCCACGAGAACGTGTACAACGCGCCGTCCGGGGTCTTGCTGTAGTGCTCGATCCCCTTCTTCAGCAGGCGCGCGATCGTGCTCTTGCTGCTCCCCACCGGGCCGTGCAGCAGCAGAATCCGCTTGTCCGTCCCGTACCCCTCCGCCGCGCTCCGCAGGAAGTCCACCAGCTGCATCAACGCGAAGTCCAACCCGTAGATCCCGTCCCCGCCGTTGTCGAAGGGATCGCTGAAGAAGTGGTACCGCACCACATCCTTCTTAAACAGCTTGTACCGCTCGCTCCCGTAACTCAGCACCGCGTCGTACAGCCGCTGGTACGCGTTCCGCACCACCGCCGGGTTGTTCGCCGCGATGTCCAGGTACTCCCAGAACGTCCCCGTCCAGTGCTGATCCTGGAACCGCCGACGATCCAGCCGGCTCTCGATCGCTCCGACCAGGTCCTCACCCGTAAACCCGGATCCCTGCTGCTGGGCACGTGAGTCGCTCATGTCTGCGTTCCCCTTTCAAGCCTGCCGCCGCCGTCTCCCGGCGCGGCTTCCCCCTTCTCGCTCCGCCTGCCGTATCGACCAATCCGCACGACCGCCCCAACCGGAACGGACGGAATCGTCCTCACCCTCCCATACGAGTTACCGGTCCTCCCGGATCGTCCTTTCCCGCCCCTTCATACCCCAAACACCCCTACCCCCCCTCCATCACCCTGACACCCGTCTTGTGCTACCTTCTCCCTCCCGCGCCCCTCCCGCGCGGCACCAAGGGACCCCCCATGGCCATCCAGCAACTCAACGACGACCAGATCCGCGATTGGACCCCCCAGCAGAAGGACCGCTGGTGGCTCGAGAACGTCTTCCGCGGGGACATGCCTCAGCTCACCCTCCGCTCCGCCCTCACCGGCTTCATCCTCGGCGGCCTCCTCTCCGCCACCAACCTCTACATCGGCGCCAAGACCGGTTGGACCCTGGGCGTCGGCCTGACCAGCGTCATCCTTGCCTTCGCCATGTTCAAGGTGCTCTCCCAGCTCGGCGCCAAGGACATGACCATCCTCGAGAACAACGCGATGCAGAGCATCGCCACCGCCGCCGGGTACATGACCGGCCCCCTCGTCTCCGGCCTCGCCGCCTACATGATGGTCAAGAACGCGACCATCCCCTGGTGGCAGATGCTCCTCTTCAACGTCGTCCTCAGCATCCTCGGCGTGCTCGTCGCCTTCCCCATGAAGCGACGCTTCATCAACAACGAACAGCAACCCTTCCCCGAAGGCCGCGCCTGCGGCGTCCTCCTCGACACCCTGTACACCTCGGCCGCCGCGCTCGGCCTCTTCAAGGCCCGCGCCCTCGCCTTCGCCGCGCTCTTCGCCGGCTCGATCAAGTTCATGACCGGCGAGTACTACCACACCTTCATCCAGGACCGCCTCCTGGGCCTCTCCCACGTCCGCTGGCTCAGCGAGCACCCCTTCGAGAAGATCATCGGGTGGCTCGGGGTCGACATGCCCACCATCGCCAACATCTCCATCAAGAAGCTCGACCTCAGCCCCACCATCAACCTCGAGATGTTCGGCGCGGGCGGCCTCATGAACATCCGGTACGCGGGCAACATGTTCGCGGGCATGATCGTGATGTGGGCCTGCACCATGCCCTTCATCGTCAACGCCGGGGATACCACCAACAGCAAGGGCCACGTCCTCACCCCGCCCGCCTACGTCCAGGTCGACGGCACCGTCACCTATAAGGATGCCGCGCAGACCGGCCTCACCTCCATCACCGTCGCCAAGGGCGTCCTCGACGGCGGCAAGACCTTCAAGGGCACCCTCACCCCGACCTCCACCGGCTTGGTCGACGCCTCCGGCAACCCCCTCCCCGCCAGCCTCCGCATCGAGAACGGCACGATCAACCTGAGCGGCTCGAAGGTCGACGTCGTCTCCGACTTCAACCGCGCCCAGCTTCTCAACAGCTGGGCCCTGTGGCCCGGCGTCGCGATGCTCGTCTGCGCCAGCATGGTCTCTCTCTTCGCCAAACCCAAGATGCTCCTCTCCGCGTTCTCCGGCCTTCTCAAGAAGAAGGGCCAGAAGGAGGACGACTGCCTCGCCCACATCGAGGTCCCCCTCTGGGTGAGCTTCGTCGGCGTCCCCATCGTCGGTGCCGTCGGTGTCTACATGGCCCACGAGTGGTTCGAGGTCCGCTGGATCTGGGGCGCCCTCGCCATCCCCCTCATCGCGGTCCTCACCCTCATCGCCGCGAACGCCACCGCCCTCACCAGCATCACCCCCACCGGCTCGCTCTCCAAGATCACCCAGTTCACCTTCGGCTTCCTCGACCGCAAGTTCCCCGGTGCCGAAGGCGTCGCCAACCCCGGCGTCAACCTCATGACCGCCTGCATGACGACCGAAGTCGCCAGCAACGCCGCCAACCTCCTGATGGACATCAAGCCCGGCTACATGCTCGGCGCCAAACCCCGCCAGCAGGTCATCGGCCACATGATCGGCATCGTCTCCGGTGCCCTCGCCAGCACCCCCCTCTTCTACATCCTCTTCCTCGCCGGCCACAAGGACAACCCCTTCACCAAGGCCGACCCCGAACTCGCCAACGCCTCCGTCGAGGACATCCTCCTCGCCGACCCGGACAAGTTCAGCTTCACCGGTGCCGTCCAGTGGAAGGGCATCAGCGACCTCATCACCGGCGGCCTCTCCAAGCTCCCCCAGTCCGCCATCACCGCCATGATCATCGCCGCCGCCGCCGGCATCATCTTCGAGATCTGGCGCACCCTCTCCAAGAGCAAGTTCCCCGTCTCCCCCCTCGCCCTGGGCCTGGGCATCGTCCTCCCCCCCGACTCCTCCATCTGGATGTTCATGGGCAGCCTCTTCTTCTGGGTCATGCACAAGATCTACGAAAAACGCACCGCCTCCATGGGCTACAAGCTCTGGATCGATACCCACGAGCCCATCTGCGCCGGCCTCATCGCGGGCGCGGCACTCATCGGCATCGGTGACATCCTCACCAAGGTCTTCATCCTCGGATAGCACCTCATGGCCCTCGACATTTACGTCGGCCCACTCTGCCGCCTCTACTCCCGCGACTTCACCTCCGACTTCGCCCAGTGGTCGCTCGACACCCTCGGCAAGCTCCCCGTC
>JBIKMF010000407.1:0-3581 GCA_044359425.1 Phycisphaerales bacterium | reverse complement strand
CCTGCGACGGAAGAGGGACCGCAGGGCAACGCGCCCGCGCTGCAGGCGATCCGCCCGAGCGACTACAACCGCGTGGCGTGCTCGGTGCCGTTTGACGAGGGCGACGCGACGCTGTCGTCCTCGGGGCACGAAGCGATCTCGCAGACCGCGAAGCAGCTGCGGGACAAGAAGTGGATCATCGAGGTGCGCGGGCACGTCTCGCCCTTCGAGTCGATGCGCAACGTGAAGAAGGCGATGCAACTCTCGCACGAGCGCTCGATGTCGGTCGCGTTCGCGCTCGTCGAGGGCGGCGTGAAGTGGGAGAGCATCCGGATCGTGGCCTGCGGCGACAGCGACAGACTGGTCCCGCGCACGTTTGACCGAGAGACCGACCGGAGCAACCGACGCGTGGAGGTCGTGGAGACCAACGACGTGGTGAACATGGAGCACCACCCGGACGGGCCAACTGCGCCAGAGGGTGGTGAGGGACAGGCCGGCGCCACAGAAGAGGCTGGCGGCGAGGAAGTTCCCGAGAACCAGGGTCACTGAGGCGTTGCCGAGTTCCACATCGCGTCGTAGGCCCGCGCGTAGATCGCGCGGGCCCGTGCCGGGCCATCGGGCAACTGGCCTGCGACCGATTCCATCATGACTCCGGCGTTGATCTCGAGCACATGGTCCCCGCGCGCGGTGCGCACGATGTCCACGCTCCCGAAGCGGAGGTTGATCGCCGCGGCGGCCGACCTTGCGATGGTGAGGGCAGGATGGGAGTCGGGGTCGATCTCGCGGGCACGGGCGCCCTGGCCGAGGTTGTGCCGCCAGGAGAGCAGGCGTGTTGCGCCCGCGGGGAGAATCTCCTCGGCATCGGCGGCGACTTCGGGATCAAAGTGCAGATCCGCGGCGGCGGCGAGGGCGTGGAGCGGGCGGGTCCCGTCGCCGGTGACGACGGGCCGGACCTTTTCGAAGGCGAGCTGGCAGACGCCGTCGAGGAGGATGAAACGCAATTCGCTCGCGATCTCGACGAACGGTGACAGGCACACGGCGTGGACGCGTTGGAAGAGGCGGAGGAACGCGGCCTCGAGCGCGCGGGGCGTGGTGGCGCGATAGACGCCGACGCCGCCGGTGCCGTTGTTGTCCTTGACGACGACGTCGCCCCCCCACTCTTCGAAGCGCTGGAGCGCGGGGCGCCAGAAGCCGTCTCGCGCGGCGTAAGGGCCCATGCGTGGGTGGAGGAAGACCTCGTGCGGCACGTGGGGGATTGCGGCGAGGGCGAGGATCTGCGCGGTGCCGGCCTTGTCGGAGGCGAGGAGATGCGCGGGGGCGGAGTTGAGCTCGAGGTTGAAACCCCAGGCGTGTCGGTGGGCGGTGTTGCGTGTGAAGCGCAGGATCCAGCCGCCGCCGAGGGTATCGACACGATCGGCGCGCTCGCGTGCGATGTCGGCGAGCATGGCGGGGAAGGATCGCGGGGAGTGGGGCATCGGGGGACCTTGCGAATCGCGGACGGGGAACGAGGCAGGAAAGAGGCGGAGGGGAATCAGGCGGTGGGTCGGGAGTGATGGAGACGTTGCGTACTCCCTCCGTCACTTTGCCACTTGGTCACTTTGCCACTTTCTCGCTTCCTCACTTGGGCTGCACGAGACCCTCGTGGTATGCGCGGACGAGGGCGTCGAGGTCGCCGATGCGGCGGGCGATGCGGCGGCCCTCGTCGGTGTCGCGAACGAGTCGCAGGCCCGGGTACTGACGAACGGGGGTGATCTTGGGGACGATGTCGGCCCCGTCGGAGATCGCGGCTTCGACGCCCTGGAAGGGGGCGTGCTCCGCGAGGTCGATGCGGTCGGGTTCGAGGACGAGGGTGTAGCCCCGGTCGCCGTAGGCCTCGGAGAATGCGCCGTCGATGGTGATGGCGTTGCCGCCGGCCTTCACGGGCTGCTCGCCCTTCTCGATCTTGACGGGAACGTGGCCGTTCACGACGAGGACGTCGTCGCCGCAGCCAAAGAGTGTGCCGACGCGCCGGATGAACGCGGCGTCGTGCATGAGATCGAAGTACGCGTTCTTGTGTTCCTTGTGCGCGGCCTTGTCGGCGATGAAGTAGGTCTCGAAGGTTGCGAGTCTGTCCTTGCCGAACAGCGGGCTGCGCGGGCCACCCCAGAGGTACCAGAGCCAGTCGGCGTCGTCGTCGAGGTTGAACCACCGCTTGCGCATCGCGCGACGCACGACGGAGCCGAGGGCGTCCATGAGTTCACGCCCGGCGAGGTCACGGCCGTCGACGCGGAGGGTCTGGGGCGTTCCGTCGGCTTCGACGGGGACGCACGCGTGGAAGAGGAGAACCTCGTCGCGCTTGGTCCACATGCGGCCGTGGGTGACCAGCCACTGCATGTGCTCGCGGAGCTTCATGGAGCGGGTGAAGCTCTCCTTCAGTCGGTCGATGCAGGCCTGCTCCTCGGGGGAGTACGCGTAGGGGTCCGCGGGGTTGATGGTCGGGAGGTTGCGGTCGAGCAGCGGGTGGCGGGTGCCGTCGATCTCGACGGTGCCGTCGGCGGCGTTGATGCGGTGGAGGAGCCGGCGGTGGGCGAGGTTCCACTCGGGGTGGCGCTCGAGCATCCGGCCCTCGGCCTTGAACTGCATGATCGCGACGGCCTTCTGCATACGCGCGACGGTGAGGGTGTCGCGGAAGCCTTCGCCCTTGGGGATAAAGCGTTCGGCGGGATCGTCGGCGTAGACCTGACGCACCAGCCGTTCGATCGGCGCCATCATCACGCCGTAGCCTTCTTCGAGCTGCGAGAGCTTGCGGTAGCGGAGGCTGAACCGCAGGCAGGTGAGCATGCACGGCTCGTGGCCGATCTGCGAGCCGAACCACAGCATGTCGTGGTTGCCCCAGAGGATGTTGCACTTGGGCTGCCGCATGAGGGTCTCGATGACGCGGTCCATGCGCGGGCCGCGGTCCCCCAGGTCGCCGATGACGAGGAGTTCCTCGCAGGAGAGGTTGCGGATGAGGCGCGCGCCGGCGCGGACGGCGCCCCAGTCGCGGTCATGGATGGCGAGCCCGGCGATCATCTCCTTGATGTACGAGGGGCGTTGACCGCTGCCGAGTTCGACGAAGAGCTCGCGGTACCAGCCGGGGAGCAGACGCTCGAACGCGTCGCGCCGGTGCCAGGCGCGGAGGTGGCGGACGATCTCGAACTGCAGGCAGAGCGTGCGGTAGACCCACTCGAGTCGGTTGCCGCTGGCGACGATGCGGTGCGAGAACTTGTTGATGGCCTCGCGCGGGTAGTAAAGCACCGCGAGGAACTGATGCTTGTCCTCGGGGGAGAGCCGGTCGCCGACGTACTGGTCCACGAGTTGGCGGAGCGCACCCGACGCGTTGTTGATGACGTGGCGGAGCTTCATGTCCTCGCCGTGGACGTCGGAGATCACGTGCACCAGGCCACGGGGCAGCGTGAGCTTGGCCCGCAGTGCCGCGGCTTCGGAGATCGCCGCCTCGGGCGAGGGGTACTGAACGGCAAGGGCCCGGAGAAGATTGACGCGGTCGTCGGAGAGGGGTTCGGTCATGCCGCCATCGTAGGGGAATGACGCCCAGTATCGCCATCGACCGGGGTGGTCCTTTG
>JBIKMF010000077.1:0-13119 GCA_044359425.1 Phycisphaerales bacterium | reverse complement strand
CGAGACAACAACCCCCTCGCGGGAGGCATCGCGATCTCTCCCTTCGTCGAGCTCCGCGTCGCGCCGGGCACCACGCCCTTCACGGTGACGTCCCCCGTCTACGGCGAGCGCCTCGACGCCACGTCCATCGTCGTGACCTGGACCGTCGGCGGCACCGACCTCACGCCCATCAACGCCTCGACCGTGACGATCGACCTCTCGACCGACGGCGGGCTCACCTTCTCGCCGATCGTGACCACGGCCAACGACGGCTCCCACAGCCTCGCGATCCCGACCTCAACCGTTGCCTCCGATGCCCGCATCCGCGTGCGCCCGGACGGCAAGATCTTCTTCGCGGTCTCCCCGCGGTTCCACATCGGCTGCCCCGCCGACTTCAACGCCGACGGCGGCGTCGACGGCGATGATGTGATCGCGTACTTCGGTCTGTGGGACGTCAGCGACCCCTGGGCCGACCTCACGGCCGACGGCGGCGTCGACGGCGACGACGTCATCGCCTTCTTCGGGGCGTGGGACGGCGGGTGTTGAGCGGAGGTTGGGTTAGGTTAGGGTAAACCCCAGAACTGGGCTCCCTCGGCGCGATCTGCTCCATTTTGCGCGCGAGGAGACGCGTGCGCGCGCACAGAAGCGTCCGCGGGGGGGGTATACGGAGGACCACTTTTTTCCTCCGTAAGGAGCCCGCTCATGGAAGCCGTTCAGTCGACCTCGAAGTCCCGTCCGCCCCTCCCCGTTGTTGCCGCGATGAAGGTCATCGGGGCCAGCCCGCTCTCGGCGAGCGAGAAGGCGGTGTTGCGGGCGATGCTGCAGTGGTGGAACCACAAGACGGGCCAGCTGTGGCCCTCGGTGGGCACGCTGGCGGAGGCTACCGGGTACACGCCGCGTGGGGTTCGCAAGATCCTGCGGCGGCTGGAGGCGTGCGGCGCGATCCTGATGGTCGTGCCGTCGCGGGGCGGCCGGCCGGGGGACGTGTCGCGCCGGACCCACCTGTACTCGATCGACCTGCCCCGGATCGCGTCGATGACGGCGGAGGCCGGGGGTACTCGCGAGGGGCCGGTCGAGGCCGCGCCGCCGGTGCTGGTGGCGCTGAAGGCGGAACCGCCCGAACTGGCGGCGGTCGAGCCGGAGGCGGAACCGCCGGCCGAGGAGCCGCTCGCAAACCCGGAACCGAGCGTCGTCGTTCCGCGTTTGAGCCTCGTTCCGGCGGAACCGCGGACAGAAGCCCCCGGAACGGCGGGTGTCGAGAACGCGGAACCGGGGCCCTCCGAACATACCACCCATGAACACACCACAGAGACAGTTCCCGCGGAGCATGCGCTCCGCGAGGTGATGCGCAAGCTGGACGGATGGGTGGATGCGGAAGACAACGATCCCCGGGCGTTGCGGGCGGCCCTGTCGATCGCGGGCGTTCGGGGGCCGAACCTCGAGCGGCTGAGCCGGTGCCCGGGTCTCACGACGGCCGACGTGCAGCGGGCGGTTCGGGAGATTCAGAACGACCGCGGGGCGCGGAACGTTCCGGCGATCCTCGTCGCCCGGTTGTCGAAGCAGTACGGCGTCGAGCTGCAGAAACGGCCGACCCTCGACGCCCGGGCGGTCAAGTGCATCGCGGAGATCGAGGCGATGCGCCGCCGCCTGCGCACCCAACCGACGGAGGATGCCGCGTGATTCCATCGATTTCCGACGGCGGAACCGCGAGAGCCGCACGTCCGGTATACTCGCGGGTCGCATCGGGCGGTGAAAGACCGTCCGCCCGCTCACCCCCGCGCGAGGTACACCATGGCCAGGCACCGTTCCGTGACACAGCGTTCGCTCCTCTGCCTCGCCCTCTCGCTCGCGGCACTCGCCGCGCCGGCGATTGGCCAGGCGAAGATCCCCGACGAGTGGTTCTACAAGGGCGCGAAACGGCCCGCGCCGCTGAAGGCCCTGGAGGGCAAGGCGGCCCCGGAGATCAAGGCCTCCGCGTGGATCGGGAAGGAAGTGAAACTCGCCGACTTGAAGGGGAAGGTCGTGGTGGTGGACTTCTGGGCGACCTGGTGCGGGCCGTGCATGGCCGCGATCCCGCACAACGTCGAGATGGTCGAGAAGTACAAGGACAAGCCCTTCGCGTTCATCGGCGTGCACGACGGCAACAGCGGCTGGAACGACGCCCCCAAGACCGTGAAGGACAAGAAGATCAACTACTCGGTCGCCAAGGACAGCGGCGACTCGGTGAAGGCGTACAACCTGCAGTTCTGGCCGACGTACGTCGTCGTTGATCACAAGGGCGTCGTGCGTGCAGCGGGGCTGACGCCCGATCGCGTGGACGACGTCGTCGAACTCCTCATGAAGGACGTTCCCGCGGGCGGCGGCGGGAGCGAGGCGGCGACGGGCACGGGGAACCCGGAGGAGTGGTACTTCGGCGGCGAGAAGCGGCCGGAGTGGCTGAAGGCGGCGGAGGGGAAGGATTTCCCGGCGATCAAGGGCGACGAGTGGTTCGGCACGAAGACGACGGAGGAGGACCGCAAGGGCAAGGTCCGCGTGGTGCACATGCTGCTGCCGTCGAGCGTGGTGGGGATGCGTCAGCTCGAGTCGTTGAACAAGGTGGCGGAGGAGTTCGGCTCGGCGGGCGTGGTGGTGATGGGCGTGTGCAGCGCGCGAGCGGACTGGACGGAGGCGAAGGCGGCGTTCGAGAAGGCGAAGATCGCGGTGCCGGTGGTGCGTGATGCCTCGACGGGATCGGCTGCCGGGCGCGCGCTTTCGGGCGAGGTCGCGGAGACGCTGGACATCCGCCTGGGCGCAACGCTGGTGATCGACCGCAAGGGCAAGGTCCGCGCGGCGGGCGTGAAGCCTGAGAAGGTCAAGGAGATCGTGACGAAGCTGCTCGCGGAAGCGGAGTGAGCAAGCCGAGAAACATCGCGGCGCGTCGCGCGTAGCAGGAAGCGTTCAGGAAACCCGAGCCCACACCGAACCATCATGACAACACAGACCCTCACACCGTCTCCCACGAGTCTTTGTCCCTTCGCCGACACCGTGCGTTCCCACGTCTCGAAGACGGTGGTGGGGCAGTTGGTGGTGGTGGAGCGGGTGCTGATCGCGCTGCTCACGGGCGGTCACCTGCTGCTGGAGGGCGTGCCGGGGATCGCCAAGACGCTGCTGGTGAGCTCGGTGGCGCGGGCGATCGACCTGAAGTTCGCGCGGGTGCAGTTCACGATCGACCTTCTCCCGAGCGACATCGTGGGCTCGGAGATCCTCGACCAGAAGGCGGGCGAGTTCCGGGTTCACAAGGGCCCGATCTTCACGAACCTGCTGCTGGCCGACGAGATCAACCGAGCATCGCCGAAGGTGCAGTCGGCGCTGCTGGAGGCGATGCAGGAGCGCAAGGTTTCGATCGGCGACACGACGTACGAGCTCCCCGCGCCGTTCCTGGTGATCGCGACGCAGAACCCGGTGGAGCAGGCGGGCACGTTCGAGCTGCCCGAAGCCCAGCTCGACCGCTTCATGCTGCGGCACCGGCTGACGTACCCGACGCCGACGGAAGAGGCGGAGGTCGTGCGGCGGAGTCTGCAACTTAAGCTGAAGCGTCAGGGCGACGGCGCGGTGCCGATGTCGGCGTTCGACGCGATCGACGACAGCCGCAAGCTGCACGTGAAGGACCTGTCGGAGGCGATGGCGGCGGTGCAGCGGGTGCACGTCAGCGAGGTGTTCATCCGCGACTGCGTCGAGCTCGTGAACCTGACGCGTTCGTGCCCGGACATCGAGCTGGGCTGCAGCCCGCGCGCGGTGCTGGCGATCGTTCACGCCTCGCGCGCCCGGGCGTTCATCCACGGACGTGACTACACGATCCCCGAGGACTTCTTCGCGCTCGCGGAGGACGTGATCCTCCACCGCATGCGTCTCACCTACGACGCCCTCGCGTCGGGCAAGCGTCCCGAGCAGGTGCTCGCCACGCTGATGCGGTCACTCGCATGATCGCCGTCGAAGACCAGATCCTCCGGCCGCCGGACCAGCTCGCCCGCGGCGATTTCGAGATGGTCGTGCGCAAGCTCGCCGACGATCTCGCGTTCGGCATGGACGTCTCACGCTTCATCGGCTCCGGCCTCGAGTACGCCAAGTCGCGGCCGTACTCCCCCGGCGACACGATGAAGATGTTTGACTGGAAGATCACCGCCCGCACCGGCAAGCCGTTCGTCAAGGAATATGAAACACTCAAGCGCACGACGTTCTACCTCGTCGTCGACACGTCGGCCTCGATGTCCGTCGCGTCGACCGTCGTGAGCAAGCACGACGTCGCCGTGTGGATCGCCTCCGCGGTCGGCCTCATCGCCCAGCGGCACATGAGCCCCGTCGCGGTGATCGGTGCCGGGGAGCGAGAGACCCGCCTCAACGCCAGCCTCCGCCGCAGCGACCTCTGGCAATCGCTCGAGCCGCTGCGGGCCCACGCGCTCGCCGAGGGGACGCGACTCGCCGAGCGACTGATCGATCTCGATGTCAGGGCCGACCGCGCGAGCGTCGTGATCGTGCTGAGCGATCTGCACGAGCCCGAGGTCACCGCCGCGCTGCGAAGGACGGCGCAGCGTCACGACGTCATCGCGATGCACCTGACCGATCCCGCGGAGCTCGGCGGCCTGGGCGCAGGGTTCTTCCGTGGGCAGGAAGCCGAGACCGGCGCGTCGTTCCTCGCGACCGGGCGCACGAAATGGCCCCGCGAGGGCGAGCTCGCCTCCGATCTCGCCCGAAGCGGCGTGAGCTACCTGCGTCTGCGCACCGACCGTTCGTTCATCGGGCCGCTCCGCCACTTCCTCAGCACACGCCCGAGCGTGTCGGGAGGACGCGGATGATCACGGCGACCGTCGCGGCGATCGTGCTGGCTCTCCCCGCGCAGCCCGCGGAAACGGTTGTCGCGCGCGGCCTCACCGGCACGATCACGTTCCAGTACCGGGGCGCGCCCCTCCGCGCGAAGCTCAACCAGGGACTCACCAACGCGTTCGTCGTGCGGCTGAACGGCACCGACGGCAACTACCGCCTGGACTTCATCGGCGCCGTCGCCGGGACCTTCGATCTGCGCGAGTACATCGAGGGTGTCGACGGGCCGCTGCCGGCCGACGTGCCCGCGCTGCCCGTGAAGGTGGAGACGCAGCTCCCGCCCAACCACGGCACGGATGTCTTCGAAGGCGACGCGCGCGGGTTCGATCTCGAGGCGCACTACTTCACCGCGCTGTGGGCCCTGGCGGCCGCGTGGGTGGTGGTGCCCGTCGTGATCGCGGTGCGCCGGATGCTCCGCAAGCCGCCGCCCGCACCGGTGGTCGTGCAGACGCCCGCGCCAACGCTCGCCGATCAGCTCCGCGAGCTCGTGCTGAAGGCCGTCGGCGGAGGACTGGGGATCGCCGAGCAGGGGCGGCTCGAACTGCTTCTGCTGGCCCACTGGCGCGAGCGGTTGGCGCTGCAGTCGCTCCCGCTGCCCGAGGCCGTGATGCGGCTCCGCGCGGACGAAACCGCCGGGCGCCTGCTGCGCGAGGTTGAACGCTGGCTCCACGCCGCGCAGACCCCCGCGCCGGTGCCGGAGGCGAAGCTGCAGGAGTTGCTCTCGCCGTACGTGGACGTTCCGGCGGTGGAGTTGACTCGCGGAGGTGCCGCATGACGTTCCTGCACCCGTGGGTGCTGCTGCTGCTGGCGGTGCCGGCGATTCTGCTGTGGCTCGTGCCGACGCGCGGGTGGGGGCTCGCGCTCCCGTTCGATCACGGCGCGCACAAGCCCCGACGGATGCTCAAGGGCCTGCTCACCGCGATGGAGTGTGTGCCCGCGCTGCTGCTGGCGGCGGCGATCGTGATCGCGGCGGGCCCGCAGGTGCTGAAGCAACCGAAGAACAAACGCGAGCTGACGAACATCCAGTTCTGCGTGGACGTCTCGGGCAGCATGACCGTCGACAACCGGTACGAAATGGCGAAGGAGGCGATCGGGAGTTTCGTGAAAGCTCGCGACGGCGACGCCTTCGGACTCACGCTGTTTGGTTCGCACGCGATCCGCTGGATGCCGCTGACGCGCGACCTCGCGGCGATCAGCAACTCGCTCCCGTTTGCGAACCCCGCGAACCAGCCGATGCACATGAGCGGCACGCGGATCGGTCACGCGCTGCGGTTCTGCCTGGGCAATATGGTCGCGGAAGCCGACAGCGGCGACCGGCTCATCATCCTCGTGTCCGATGGCGCGAGCTCCGACCTGGGCGACGGGTTCTCCGAGGGCGATATCGCCGAGGAACTGGCCGACGCGAAGATCACGCTCTACCACATCCACGTCGCGAGCGACGAGATTCCCAGCGATGTCGTCGATATCGCGCAGCGGACCGGCGGTGAGGCCTTCCAGGCGGGCGACCCCGTGACGCTGCGGAAGGTCTTCGACCACATCGACCGCATGCGGCCCGCGAAGTTCAACCCGCTGGGCACCGTGCCGATGGACCACTTCAGGCCCTTCGCGCTCGTCGCGCTCGCGCTCGTCGGCCTGCACGTCATCGGCCTGCTGGGAGTGAGGTACACGCCATGGTGAACCTCCCGCTCGCGGTCGCGCTCGTGGTCGGGCTCCTCGTCGCCCTCGGCGAGTGGATGCACGCCCGCCGCGTCCGTCGCGTCGCGCGTCTGGCCTTCGGCGGCAACGGAAACCCCGCGCCGTGGACGTTCGTCGTGCCGTGGCTCCGCCCCTTCGCGGCAGCGGCGGCCTGCTGGGGCGCACTGTTCCTGGCCGCCTACGACCCCGTGGAGATCGATCGGCGGCCCACGCGCGAGGCCTCGAAGCACCTGCTGATCTGCCTCGACGTTTCGCCGAGTATGCAGATCAAGGACGCGGGGCCGGAGGCGGAGAAGATCAGCCGCGCGATCTGGGCGGGGCGGATCGTGCAGGGCGTGCTGGACCGACTGGACATGGAGACGACCCGGATCTCGCTGGTGGCGTTCTACACGGACGCGCTGCCGGTGCTGACCGAGACCTTCGACAAGGACGTCGTGCGCAACGCGCTCGACGGCCTGCCGATGTACGCGGGTTTCGAGCCGGGCGCGACGGACGTGCAGAAGGGCGTGAACAAGTGCCTCGAGATCGCGAGGCTCTGGCCCAGCGGCTCGGCGACGCTGCTGGTGGTGAGCGACGGCGACACGCTGACCTCGCCGATGTCCGGGTACATCCCCGACTCGATCGCGGACACGATCGTCATCGGCGTCGGCGACCCCGTGCGATCGTCGATCGTCGGCGGGCACAGCAGCCGGCAGGACACGATGTCGCTCAAGCAACTCTCCGCTCGCCTGGGCGGGATCTACCACGAAGGAAACATCAAGCACCTGCCGACCGAGGTGCTCGAGGGGCTCACGATGCTCTCGCCCCGCGCGGGCGAGGGTCTTGGTTCACGCGAGCTCGCGCTCGTCGCGCTGGTGACGGGCACGTCGGTGCTCGCGCTCGCGACGCCGCTCCTGCTCGCCTTCGGCAGGCCCCGCTCGTACGCAAAGGCCCGCAACCAGGTCGCGGCACGCGCCGGTGCCGCTGAGGAGGTGACCGCGTGAAACTCAAACGACTCGCGTGGGCGCTGTGGGCCGTCTTCCCCGTCGGCGTTCTGTTCTTTCACTTCGGCCCCGGGCAGGCGATGTTCCTCGGCGAACGCGCGGCACGCGTGCAGCGTGCGGCCCTCGATTCCGAAGCCCTCGCGAAGCAGGCCCAGTCCACCGCCTATGAGGCACACCTGAAAGCCATCGAAGCACGCCGCGCCGCGTTCCTCTCGCAGAAGCCGGAAGACGAAACCGCCGCGAGGGTCGCGACCGAGGCCGAGGACGCGGCGTACAAGACCGCCGGCGAAGCGTGGAAGAAGGTCGCCGATCAGCTCAACCAGGCGCTCGAGCTCCTCAAGGACGAAGCCCCCGAGACTGCGAAGAAGCTCCGCTGGTCGCGAGGGCGTGCGCTGGTGCGCTCGGGCGACGTGTGGACGGGCATCGGCGAGTTCGAGCGGTTACTCGAAGAGTCCGAGACCGCGCCGCCGAACCCTGAGTTTGAGCACGCGACGCGACAGGAGCTCGCCACCGCGTACTACTACGGCGCGAGGCTTCTGCGACTCAGCGGGATGCCGCCGCAGGAGTGGATGGTCGAATCCGGCAAGGCCCGCCAGCAGTTCCGCTACCTCGCGGAGAACTCCGCGTCGACTGGTCCCGGCGTTGACCCCGGCGAGGAGGCCGCGAACGCGCAGCGGAATCTGGAACTGGTGCTGAACCTGGAGCAGTCGTCGTTGAACGAGCTGCAGGCCAAGCCGCTGCCGAAGGACTCGCCGAGGCAGGGCAACGAGGGCAACCGACCCGGCAACCGCCCGGGTCGCAAGACCAAGAGACCACCGCAGCAGCGGGACGGTCGCGGTGCGGGTGGCGCGGGCGATATCCCCGAGGGTTGGTGAACGAAGGTGAGCGACATGACTGAGAACACGAAGACACGCACACTCCTCGCGCTGGCCGGCACGGCCACCGTGATCCTCTGCTCGAACGTCGCCACCGCGCAGGCCCCGGCGGTGATGCTCCGGCCGGCTCGGGTGATGCCCGCGCAGGCGATCCAGGTCGAGCCGCCGCAACTCAGCGCAGAAGAACTCGACGAGATCGCGGCCCAGCTCAAGGACGCCACGCCCGAAGAACGCGCCGCGCTCGTCGCGATGTTCAAGGACATGGGCGTCGACATCGAAGCACTCCTGGCCGCGAAAGCCGGTGGAGCACCAGGCGCAGGGGACGCCGGTGCGGCGGCGGCTGCGCCCAAGCAGACGATGATGCAGGTGTTCCAGACGCTGGACTTCACACGCACACCGCAGGGGGTGCTCTCGGCGCGGTCGCGCCTCGGTTTCTCGGCGGTGGAGAAGCCTTCGGCCGAGAAGGCCGAGGATGCCGCGAAGTGGCTGCACATGCAGGTGATGGCGGGTGAGTGGGAGACCTTCGGCGCGTTCCTGCGCGAGGGCGCGGGGAAGGAAGCCCCGGCGTTGTACTCGCACGTGCTCCAGCAGTTGAACAAGCCCGGAAGGGGCGACCCGAGCAAGAGCGATCCCGCGTTGCTGCCGGAGGAAGTGCTGGCGGTGGGGGACCAGTGCCCCGAGGATCTCGCGGATTGGCAGCTGGACATTCTCGCGCAGTTGCTCAAGAACGCGGCGGACAAGTACAGCACCGCTCCGCTGCTCGCGCGAGTGAACGAGGGCACGCGTCAGTTCGGCCGCAAGGACGAGAAGTCCAGGGCCCGCACGATCCGGTTCCTCGCGGGCGCGGGGCTCGTGATGGACGCGTATGCCTACCTGCCGTCGATCGACGAAGCCCGGGCCGCCGGTGACGCCGACACGCTGCTCAACCACGCGCGGTACTTCGAAGGCCTGGCGGAGAAGGCCCAGGACGAGGGCGCGGCGTCCGACAACCGCCGCACCGCGTGGAAGCTCTACGGCGAGATCACGCTGCTCGACAAGGCGAAGGCCGAACTGCGGCAGGACGCCATGAAGATGGCGATCGATCTGCTGCCGCAGATGCCCCCGGCCGAGGGCCGCGAGTGGCTCGGGAAGGTCTTCGGCAGCGCAACCCTCGGGCCTGCTGCGCTCGAAGCGATCACGCTGAAGGCCGTATCGCTGCGCGACGGGAAGCTCGAGGTGGCCCAGCGTGCGCAGGCGATCCTCACGATGAAGGAATCGGTGGACACGCTCCTCGCGCAGAGCGGGATGGACATCAACGTCCTCCGCGTGCCGCTGCGGATGCTCACCACCGCGCTCGTGAACGAGGCCGAGCAGGCCCTCGCCGACCGCGAGAAGCGTCGCGGCCGTGGCGCATCGCGCGAGCTCGAACTGCTGCTGCGGGCGCTCCCGGACGAACGCTGGATCGGCGCCCTCGAACCGAGCCTCGCGACCCGCGCATACCGCGCGGCGATCGGCGTCGCGACCGCCTCCGACGAAACCGATCTTGCACTCGAGTACGTCGGATTCGCGGTGAAGCGTTTCCCGGGCGAGGGCCAGTCGCTCGCGGATCACTTCCTCGGCGAGTGGCGTGAGCGTCTCTCGCCGCCGGGCCCGAGCGCCGAGGAGGAGAACATGTTCTTCTTCATCGGCCGACAGGGCCTGGCCGCCGCGCCGCTCACGCGCGGCCGCCAGCGTCGCGACATCGACCGCCTCACGCGACTCATGGGGCTGCTCGACGGCGCGGGCGTGGAATCACGCCGGTTGCCGAGCGTCGCCGCCGTGTTCAAAGCCTGCCACGGCCAGACCGAGGTCTTCACGCGCGAGGGGATCGAGGGCGTGTTCGGCAAGCTGGAAACGCTCCCCGCGGAAACCGCCGCCGCGCTCGCGGATCAGATGCGGTCGGGCCTCAGCGGCGAGTGGCGCGACCGGCGCGCCCAGCAGGCGGCAGGGATGAAGCGCACGCCCGCGGAGATCACGCGGATGGTGGAGCGCGGGTACGAGCTGGCGATCGAGCTGGTCGAGCGGTCGATCACGGCCAAGCCGGACTCGTGGCGCTACGCGATCACCAAGGCCGCGCTCACGTACGACCGCCTCCAGTACAAGCAGGCGGAGCAGAAGCAGGACTTCGCGACGTTCAACCAGTACCGCAAGGAGGCCTTCCTCGCCTTCGCGCAGACCGCCGAGCGCTACGCAGACCAGGTGCGGGCCGGGCAGGAACGCGACGACGCGGGCGTGTTCCTCGCGTGGTTCAACGCGGCGGTGGGGGCGACCGAGCTCAACTACCTCACGCGTGAGGACCTCCTCGTCGAGGGCTCTCCGCAGGACGATCAGATCGACCTGATCCGCAAGGCGATTCTCGCGATGCCGGAGGAGGCCGCCGCGCGTCACATCGGCGCGTTCGCACGCGAGATGGGCGACAGCGTCCCGGGCCTTGCGCCGGAGGTCAAGCCCCGTGTGATCCGCCACGCGCTGCGGATCATCGGCGATCATCCGTCGGGCGCGCCGCTGCGCCGACTCGGTGATCTCTACAACGACCTCGTGAAGGACGAGCTCAAGCTGCGCCTCGCGGTGGACGGCGACGACAGCGTGGGCGCGGGCAAGCGCTTCGCGGCGACCATGACGATGCGGTTCACCGCCGCCGTGGACCGCGAGACGGGCGGTTTCAGCCGCTACCTGCAGAACGACGTGTGGACCCGCGTGGGCAACCAGTACCGCCCGGTGAACCACCGCGACATCCTGCGCAAGTCGATCGAGGATGCGCTCGCCGAGCACTTCGAGGTCGATTCGATCGGGTTCTTCGAGCCCCTCGCCCCGCCTCGCCCCGTGACCGAGAACGGCCAGGACGGCTGGCTTGAGAAGCCGATGGCCTACCTGCTGCTCCGCGCGAAGGACCCCAGCGTGGACCGCCTGCCGCCGCTGAACATCGATATGTACTTCAACGACACGCTCGGGCCGGTCACGTTGCCCTTGCTGTCGAACGCGCCGCCGCTCGACGCCTCGAAGGACGGCGGCGTCCGCCCCGTCAAGAAGCTCGAAGTCGTGCAGGCCCTCGACCTGCGGCTGATGAACCGCTCCGACAAAGACCGCGTCGTCACGCTCGAGGTCCACGCGAAGGGCCAGGGCGTGCTCCCCGAACTCGACGAACTGCTCCCCGGGTACAAGACCGCGCTCGCCGGTTACACCGTCACCGAGAAGGGCCTGGACGCACGGCCGGTCAACGTCGTGCAGGACGACGGCGATTGGGACAACAGCTTCTGGCGTCGGCAGAATGACGACAAGCAGGAGTACGCCGAGGCCGACGAGGCGGGCTTCTTCCGCTTGACGACCGAACGCTCCTGGATGATCACGTACACGCCCTCGAGCGGCTCCGTTGGTTCTGAGTTCGTGCTGCCCGCGCTCGATGCGAAGTACGGCGGCCAGCTCGTCTCGAAGCAGTACGCCGACATGGACCTCGTCACGCTCACCGACACGCGCGTCCCCGTGACGCCGCCGGTGCTCTCGACGCGCAACGCGCTCGTCGCGGGCCTGGCGCTCCTCGCGGGCGTTCTCGGCGGCGGGATCTGGTGGAAGCGTCGCGCCAAGGTCGCTGACGCGAGCGCAGCCAGCGACGTCCCCGCCCGCGTCACGCCCCTCAGTGTGATCACCTTCCTCCGCCGCGCCCACGCAGGGGCCGCCCCCGAGTCCGCCGTTCACGCCGAGCTTGCCTCGGAGATCACCCGCCTCGAGCGGCTGTACTTCGGCCCCGGCGGGAACGCCGAAGCCGCCCGGGCGGGCGCAGAGTCCGAAGAACTGGTCCGAGTACTCGGGAAATGGTCCTCCAACGGGCGGCCCGGCTCCCACTGATTTCCACGGCGTCGGCCGTTCTGCCCACTTCACCCAAAGGCGGGGGGAAACGGAGTCGATCCACTCCTTTACCTGGGCACGGCCGCTGGAGCGCAGCGGGCGTTGGCCACTTGGGGGTGACGTGGATCAGACGGGTGGAAACAACACGGTGACCGGCGAGGACCACAGCGCCAAGCGCAGTGCCGCCGCGGATTCTCGCCGCTCCATCATGGAAGCCACGTGCGCGGCGGTGGGCGTGCTCGCCATCGTGGTCGTCGCGGTTGCCAGCCTCTGGCACGAATCGGAAACCGTGAGCCGGAAGATGATGCGCGAGGAGATGTCGCGCCTCGCCGCGTCTCTCTCGTGGACCGTCGACGCGCAGACGCACCGCCAACTGGACGATCCGTCCGAGATCGACACGCCGGTGTACGACCGCGCGATCGCGCTGCTGAGAAAGGCCCGCGCGACGACGCCCGGCGTGAAGTACATGTACACGGCGGTGGCCGATGGCGACACGGTTCGCTTCGTGCTCGACGCCGCCGAACCCGGTGACCACGACGGCGACGGACGCGAAGATCGCGCTGGCGTGTGGGAGCCGTACGAAGACGCGGAGGACGTGATCTGGGACGCACTGGGCCGCAACGGCGCGCCGGGCGTGGCCACGGCGAGCCTCGAGCCGTACACCGCCGAGTGGGGGACGTTTGTCACGGGGTACGCGCCCTTCTTCGATGCCAACGGACGCCAGGCCGGCGTCATCGCGGTGGACATCGACGCCGCGGAGTACATGCGTGACCAGGCGAACCGGCGGATGGCCGCGCTGCTCGGGCTTCTGCCCGGCGGGTTGCTCTCGTGCGGCGTGGGCATCGGCGCGTACCTGCTCCGACGCCGAC
>JBIKMF010000076.1:0-13126 GCA_044359425.1 Phycisphaerales bacterium | reverse complement strand
TAGGGCAGCTTGAAGTACAGCCCCGGCTCCAGCTTCACCGCGTCCGGGCCGGCCTGGCCGAACCGCGTCTCCACCGCCGCCTCCGTGAAACGCACCGTGTACAGCACCATGTACGACAGCAACGCCGCCACCAGCAACGCCACGAACACGATCAGCTTCAGGTTCTTCTGCACGATGAAACTCCGCTTCAGGTTCGGGCCACGCTCGACGCCGGCCCGCGATTCTCTTGCACTTCCAACATGCCCGCTCCCGGGCCCGCCCCCACCATCACCTCGTCGCCATCACCACACCCGTCATTCCTGCTTGCCCGGATCAAACACATCCAGGCCCGTCTGCTTGTCCTCGAGGTTCACGTCGTACCGCGAGTCCCGCACCTTGTCCGAGACCACGTACAGACGCGAACCCGCCATCGACTCCTTCATCGCGTCGAAGTAGAGCGTCGCGCGGTAGATCTTCGGTGCCGCGCGGTACAGGGCGAGCTGCCCCGCGTACCGCGACGCGCGACCGCGATCGCCCATGTGCTTCTCCCACCGCGACGCGGAGGCCTCGGCGAGCTTGGACGCAGCCGCGCCACCCGCTGCCTCGATCAACGCTCGGATCTTCCCTTCCTGCTCGGCGATCTGCGCCTGCGTCGCCTTGGCGTCGGAGAGCTGCTGCAGAACGTCCAGCTCCTGCACGATGTTCCGCGCCAACACGAAGTCACCGGCGACCTCCACGAGCGTCTTGACCTCGTCCCCGCGGGCCGCCTCGATCATGGCCTCGCGGTACTGATCGGTCTGCACGGTCCGCTCGAAGGCCTTGGCCGTTTCCTTCGGCGGGTGAACGCCCACCACGCCCGTGAACACGACCTCCACGCCCGCGCCCCGCGCCTTGCCGTCGGGCCCCGGGTTCAACCCGTCGAACGCCGCCTGCACGCGCGTCCGCAGTTCTTCCGAAATCTCGCGACGCCCCTGCCCGAGCACCCGCTCCAGCGTCAGCCCCTGGAACAGCTTGAACACCTCGCGCTGGGCCGCCGCCTTCAGCAGCGAATCACGCGTCCCCGGCGGCGCAAACTCGTCGTACAGCTTCACGTCGCGGATCGCGTACTGCAGCGGCACCTCGACCGACACCATCGCGATGTCGCCGATGTCCGCGCCGTCGTCCTTGCCGCCACCCTCGGGCCGCACGTACTGATACACCTCTTCACCGATGTGGTCGTTTGTCCACAGGATCGCGTCCTTGTTCGCGGGCGGGCTCGTCCCCAGCACCAGCTCACGAACACCAGTCACCGTCAGGCTCTTGATCTCCTCCCGACCCTTCGCGTCCCGCACGAAGTACTCCGGGATGTAGAGCTGCTCGATCGGCCACGGCATCTTCACCACGAGGCCCGAATCCACCACCCGCACCGGGCTCCCCAGACGCAGGACAATCGCCTTCTGGTGCGGCTCAACCACCGCGAAACACGACAATACCCACACCAACGCCGCGCCCACGCTCAGCAGCATCGGTGCCCGCGACGTCACCAGCTTGTAGAACCAACCGCTCGTGATGTTGAACCCGAGCTGGTAGTTGATCGCGTCGTTGATCGACTGCGCGATCCGATCCGGCGCACTCGCAAAGCTCAACAACCCCGAATCAAACGCCGGCCGGGGACGATCCCCCGCCTTCCGCGGCCGGTAGATCGACAACACAAAGTTCAGGATCGTCTCGGCGCCGAGCGCCACCATGAACACCGGCACCGCCACGAGCATGTACCGCCCGAGCGCCGGCGGCGGAGCCAGCCGATCCGACAGGTACGCCGCGGCCATCGCCGCCCCCAGCAGTGCCGAGCCCACCGCGTACCCCGCACCACCACGCAGGTTGGACCACGCCGAGTGCTTCGCGAGACTCGCGGAATACCGCGCGACGAGGAACCCCACCACCGCCGAGAGAATCGACGGCAGAAGGACCCACAGGTCCTTGGTCGGGGCGACCGCCCGGTACCGGTCCGGGTTCACGAACTCGCGCAGGGCCATGAACCGCCAGACGCCAAAGCCGATGAGCAGGGCCGCGATCAGCAGGCTCACCGTGGGCAGGAACACCTTGTGGAGGGCGTTCAGGCGACGCGCGGCCGGACGAAACTCGTCCGCACCCTTCTCGAACACCGAGCCCGACACGGGCGAGGCGGCGAGGGCCTCGGCCTCCATCGCCTCGATGCGTTCACGCCGGTGCTGGTCGAAGACGATCGCGAGCGAGCCCCACGCCACGAGACCGATCGCGTGGAAGATGGTCGCGGTGAGGGCCGTGCTGTCCTTGGCCAGAAGGCCGTACACCAGATAGACACCGGTGAACAGCACCTGAACGGCCAACCCCAGAAGGCACACGCCCGCTGCCCGCCGATAGGTCAAGAAGTCCGCTTTCATGCGCCCGCCTGTTCCCGAAGCGCCCCGGCCCTCGCCGCGGCGCATGATCGTTGTGTCCCGCGAACCGTCACGTCCGGCCCGCACCGTCCGAACAACCCGGAGCCCGCGCCCGAAAGGCCCAAAGCCTCTCAGAACACCGGCCCCCCGCACGGAGCTACCTCCGCGCCCGTCATCCCAATCTCCCGTTCCTCCGCCCGAACCGTGACCAGCATACCGGCCACCGCCGTGCGAGGCCGCCAGAACGGCGACCTGATGATCCGTCATCCAGCCCAACCCAATCCGACCAACCCGACTCGACCCACCGAACCCGAAGGCCGGGGGGGACGTATTGTGCCCGCCCGACCCGCCGCTTTCCAGTCCGGCCGAAACCGACTGGCAAAGTGCCCCACCCGGTTCGGGCCCCGAACGGGCGCAACGAAAGCCCAGTCCGGGGACCTTTGATGTACGCTCGCATGCCCCCTATGTTCGTCCTCCCCGACGATTCTCCGTCGGTCGCCCCCAAGTGGGTTCTCCACCGGGCCACGGATCGCGGCAATCCCCGATAGAATCCCCCCAACCCATATGCCCGTCCAACTTCTCACCATCGCCCGCAACGCCTTCGTCGAGAGCCTTCGACAGCCGATTATGTTCGTCCTCATCATGGCCTCGGGGCTCCTCCAGATCCTCAACACCTGGGGTACCAACTTCAGCATGGGGATGGAGAGCGCCACCGAGGTCAAAGGCGACGATAAACTCCTGCTGGACATCGGCTTAGCGACGGTGTTCGGCTGCGGCACCCTGCTGGCCGGCTTCCTCGCGACCGCCGTGCTCAGCCGCGAGATCGAGAACAAGACGGTCCTCACCGTCATCAGCAAGCCCGTCTCCCGGACGACCCTCATCCTGGGCAAGTACCTCGGCGTCACCGGCTCGATTCTGGCCGCCGTGGTCATCATGCTCGCCTTCCTCCTCTTCGGCATCCGGCACGGCGTCATGGCCACCGCCGCGCACGAGCTCGACGGCCCGGTTCTGGTCTACTCCCTCAGCGCGGTCCTGCTCGCGCTGGTCCTCGGCGGCTGGTGCAACTATTTCTATGGCTGGAGCTTCCCGCAGACCTTCGTCTGCGTCCTCCTCCCGGCCATTCTCGTGGCGTTCGTGCTCATGCTGGGCACCGACAAGAAATGGAAGTTCCAGCCCTTGGCTCACGACTTCCACCCCCAGGTGATGCTGGCGTGTGTGTGCCTGGGCATGGCGATCCTCGTGCTCACGGCGGTCGCGATCGCCGCGTCCACCCGGCTTAGCCAGGTGATGACGATCACGGTCTGCTTCGGGGTGTTCGTGCTGGCCCTGCTCTCGAACTTCCTGGTCGGCCGGCACGTCTTCAAGGCCACCAGCATCGGGGTCATCGCCGAGACCGCGATCGAAGACCCCAACAAGAGCAACTTCAGGGAACCCGGAAGCGTCCTGGAGCTCACGCTCGAGCAGCCCGCCAAGCTCCCCGTGAAGGTCGGGGACGCAATCTACATCAGCCCCAGCCCCAACGGCTTCCCCAACCTCGTCTCCGAGTCCTACTCAGATTTCAGCGGCCCGATGTCCGACGCGAACGCAACTCTTGGTCCCGGAGCACCTTCCGGCCTGATCCTCTCCGAGGGCGGGGGCAGCAAGCTCAAGCTCCGCCACCAGGGCGCGACCCCCGTCACCATGACCCGCCCCCCGGAGAAGGGGGACTATCTCTTCCTCGAGCCCGTCCACATCAACCTCCCGGCGCTCGCGGTCTGGGGGGTGGTCCCCAACCTCCAGTACTTCTGGCTCCTCGACCCCATCTCTCAAGGCCGCCGGGTACCCATTGAGTACGTCGGACTCGTCGGTCTTTACTCCCTGAGCCAGATCGGGGCCTTCCTGTCCTTGGCCGTCGTCTTGTTCCAGCGTCGCGACCTAGGCTAAAACCCAGCAGCTGCATATACTTACGAGCAAGCAACCCCGCGGGACCAAGGCCCGCTTTCAAGGAGAATCATCATGGCAAGCGAAAACAAGATGGACCCGGCCAAGATGGCGATGATCGCCGTGTCCGCGATCATCATCATCGGCGTCGGCGTCTGGATCGCCTACTACCAGGGCCTCATCGGCGGCTCCGAGCACACCGCGCCTCCCCCCGATATCACCGCCAACATGACCGAGGAAGAGAAGCAGGAGTTCAAGAAGGTCGAGCAAGAGAAGCAGGAACTCATCAAGAGAACTCCGACCTCGGGCTCCTGATCCGGTTCACAGGTCCCCTGGAGGGACCCTCGCCTCAAATGGCATGACGAAGAGCCCGCGCACATGGCGGGCTCTTTTTCCTATCCACTGCGTGATCCTCGCCTCTTCCCCCGCCTTGCCCGCCACGATCTCGGCCTCCAGCCGCACGTCGTCGCGGCCGGGGTGGTTCGGCTCGTAAAGCTGAATCTGCACCCGATCTGCGGTTGACTCCAACACCCGGCACGCGAGCACCTGATGGTTCTCCCACGGCTTGCCCGTCCGCGAGTCCACGTACACAAGCCCCACCGTCGCGTACCCATTGGCCCGCACCCGCTCCACCACCGCGCGGAGTTCCGCCACCGAGAGGCCACCGGTGGAGCGTTCCCCGGGCGCCCCCGATTGCTCGGGCAGGCCCATCCACTCGATGAACTTCACCGCCATGACCCCCGCCGCGCCCATTGAGTCGGCGTTCCGCTGGCGCAGGTACTCGTACAGCGGGTCTCCCTCCGTCGGGGGTTGGGCTCGCTTCGGGGGTTCGCGGCGGGCCAGCCAGTAGTCTGCCGCGGCGGCGCTCATGCCCCCGCACAGGCCGAACTCGGATGGGACGCCGAGGCCGAGACGGGGGCCGAAGCGGTCGGCCAACGGGCCGATGGGCGACTGCCGGATCGAGTCGGGGAAAGGGTTGCCGGTAAAGGAGTTGCGGAAGTCCCATCCGTCGCGGGAGGGCACGAACTCGCGCGGTGCGATGGCCTGGGGCTCTGGGGGCGGCGGGGTGTGGCCACAGCCGAGCACAGAGAGGGCGAGGACGAGGCAGGCGGATCGGATCGCGACGAGCACGCCGCCAGTCTACCGCGCGGGATCCGGATTGGGATCGCGGGGTCGCGAAACGAACGCGAGCACGCTCTGCCAGGGATCGGGGATGGCGGTGGCGAGGTCGGAGAGGACGGACTGGATGTCGGCGACGGACCGGCTGCTGATGTTCTCGTCGTGTTGACGGAGGGCGAGGGCGACGGCGAGGAAGTACCCCAAGAGCCCGCGCAACCGCTCGTCGACGGAAGAGGGACGACCGAGCCAGTTCTTGGCGACTTCCTTCAGTTCGCGGAGCGTCGCCACATCGAGCGAGGCGGTGCCGTTGCCGAGACGCGCGAGGGTGCGGTCGCTCATTTGGGTCGAGAACCACGCGACGCCGTCGGGTTGCTCGAGACGGGAGATCAGGTCGTCGATCGGGCGATTGGGACCGGCAATTCCGAGTCGGAGGAGTTGGCTTGCGCGGCTGCCGTCGAAGTGCGGGCCTTGTTCCATGTGCGTTTCGCTGAGCATCATCATCGGTTTCCCCCCATCATGTCCAAAAGATTGGCGATCTCTGCATCGATGTCCGGCGACTGGACGCCGTCGTCGGTCACGGCGGCACGCAAGGCCCGCACGAACCGGCGCTGCGCGGTGCGCACCATCACCCAGACTCGGTCCGCGCTCATGCCGTGCTGCGCGGCGAGTGATTCGCAGGTGACGTCGGAGAGGGCGTAGCGGCAGAAGAACTCGTGGTGCTGCGCGAGTCCGGCGAGGTCGCACTCGTGCTTGGTAACCGCGAGGGCCCGGCGCACGATGGAGCGGGCGAACTCGCGGTCGAGCTCCGCGGTGTGGTCGTCGTCGCGCTGGAGTGCCTGCAGCACGTCCTCTCCCACGCTGGCGTGCCGGCCCTCGCTGCGGAGGTACTCGTAGAGGTAGAACCGCAGCGACTTCATCAGCCACCGGCGAAGGAGCATCCCGCTCGCGCGCCACTTTGGGATGAAATCCTCGCGCGTGAGCCGGTCGAGCAGGAAACCGTTGATGATCTCGTCGGGCTCCGCGACAGACCGGAAGCTGGTCCCCAGGAAGTACGCCTTGAGCGGCATGGCGTAGACGGCCATCAGATGGCGCTGAAGCTCCGCCGCGCGGGCCCCGGTCCCCAGGCAGCTGAAGATGTAGGTGTGCTCGGTATCGGGAAAGTGTTCCTTGCTCATGATCGCACGGCCATTCCTGAACCTCGCTCGCACGCCGCCTGAGCCCCCGGCTGGCATCGCATCGATGCCCGGGGGCGGTTTGGGAGGTGAGTTGGTGGCGATCTTATTCATAGCTTCGATCATCCGTCTGGTGCATGTGGTCAGCACGGCCAACCCCCTTCCCTAGAACAAGACGCCCGGGCCATGGTTCCGGCGCGGCGATCTCGCAACTCTCGACGAAAGAACCCGTACACTCCGCCGGACCGGCATGACCAACCGCCTCAAGAACCTCTGCTTCCGTTGCGGCCGCTCCTGCTCCGGCCTGTCCGCCCACGCCGACCCGGCGGGCCGCCTGGTCTGCCCCCTGTGCGTTCAAGCGACTGGAACGGTGGTGGAACCCGATGGCACAATCGCGCTGATCGATCAGGCTCCCACCGGCACGCGGGCGCCGTGCCCGTACTGCGAGGCCCCGCTGCAGCCGGGAGTCGCCAAGTGCGGGAGCTGCGGGAAGTTGCCATCGGTCTACACCGCGATCACCGAACAAAATCCTTCGATGACCCCCACGGTCATCTGCTCGGGGTGCGGCTACGACCTGAAGGGCCTCCCGACCCTGAAGTGCCCGGAATGCGGGGTGATGAACTCGCGTCGTTCGCGGGCGGAACAACTCGAGGAGACCTCGCGCGAGGTGCTCCGGGCCGAGATCCGCAAGCCGGCGATCCTCGCGGCGGTGTCGGTCACGATGCTGGTGGCCGTGCTGGCCTTCTCGCGGGGGGTGCCGGCGGCGGGCGCGTTCCTCCTGTGGTTCCCGGCGTCGGTTGTGGTTGCGTCGGGCACGTTCTGGGTCTGCGGGATGCTGGGGCTGGGGCTGGACCCGCCCCTGTGGCTCGTGGCCCTGCGGATGACGGCGATCGTGGCCACCGTTCAGCTAGTGAACACCGTGTGCGCGGCGACCCGGCTGCCGGGCGCGGGCGGGTTCGGTTTCATTCTCGGACTGGTGGTCTTCGCGTTCCTGCTGACCGAGCTGTTCGACCTGGAGCTCTCGGACAGTTGGGTCATCATCCTCGTGAACACGGTGGCTTGGGTCGTGATCGCCGTGGTGATCGCCATGGTGCTCTAGATTCCCACGGCCCGAGCGGGCCGGTTACACTCTGCACCTCCCCCGCGCGGCCGCGGCGGGATACGACCCCCTGCGAGTTGCACCATGGCAGACGTCCCCGCTTCGTCACCCAAGATCTGTTCCATTTGCGGTCTGGACTGCTCAAACAAGCAGCGGACGAAGGACGCGCAGGGCAAGTACATCTGCGCGGAGTGCATCGCGCACGCGAAGCAGGCCCGTGCCGTGCAGCAGGCGCCCAAGGCGGCACCCGCGGCACCACCCAAGACGGTGGCCTCGACCGAAGCGGATAACGCCTTTCTGCTGGACATCCCGGGACCGGGGGCGAAGAAGTCGGACGCGGCCACGAAGCCGTGCCCGAGCTGCTTCAAGCCGATGGAAGAGAACACGCTGGTCTGCATGAACTGCGGGTTCAACACCAAGACGGGTGAGCAGCTGAAGGTGCGGGTGATCAAGGCGAAGGAAGTCGAAGAGAGGCCGGATCGTCGGCAGGGCTACTCGAACCTCGCGGACATACCCGAGTGGGTGTGGGCGTTCGCGGTCATTCTGTGCTGTGCCGGTCCGCTGTGCATCGCGGCGTTCACCGCGAACACTACGTTGTTCAACGTCGGGTCTGTCATCCTGGGAGTGACTGGGCTTGTAACGTGGATCATGATGCTGCTTGACGCCTTCCGCTCGAGCACCGCACACGGGCTGCTGTATCTGCTGCTCCCGTGCCTCCCGTTCGGGTTTCTTTACCACATCTACTACGCGTTTTTCGTCTGCGAAAGCGCAACCCTGAAGTACGTGTTCCTCGGCACGATCGTTGCGACGATCCTGTCGGGTGTGTGCCTCGGGATGAACCCGGACTTCCTCGAATCGATGCAAAGCTAGAGGTCCGTCTGGGGGACTTGGGCGGTCTGTCCGGGTGAGGTCCGCCTGTGCGGGGGCCTGGCATACCAATCCCCCCGACGCCGGTGTATGTACTTGATCCACCTCTTCAGGCTGTCGATTGAATAGGCGTGGGGTGACGGGACCATCCGTGGAGCGGTTTGGCCGCGCCCCGTGGCTGCGGGTCTCTCTGTACATCATGTCATCATCGCTGCTTGATCGCGTGCTCGCCTGCCCCAGCCTTCCGACGCTTCCCGGCGTAGCGATGAAGGTGCTGGAGCTGACCCGCGACCCGCAGGTTTCGATCGTGAAGATCGCGCAGACGGTGCAGAACGATCCGGCGCTCTCGACCAAGGTACTGAAGACGGTCAACTCGAGCTACTACGGGCTAACGACGCCCTGCCCGAGCATCAGCCGCGCGATGAGCCTGCTCGGGTTGAACACGGTGAAGTCGATCGTGCTGGGCTTCAGCGTGGTGGATTGCACGAAGAACATCGGCGGCGCGTTCGACATCACGCAGTACTGGCGGCGAGCGGTGTTCTCGGCGGCGGGCGCGAGGGCGATTGCGCAGCACGCCCGCGCGTTCGATCCGGAGGAGGCGTTCCTGGGCGCGCTGCTGCAGGACATCGGCGTCCTGGCGTCGTGGGTCGCGCTGAAGGAACAGTACCTGACGATCCTCAACGCGGTGGGCGAGGACCACGACGAGTCGTTGATCCCGGAGCAGGAGATGCTCGGCTTCGACCACACGCAGGCGGGCGCGAAGCTCGCGTCGAAGTGGCGTCTGCCGCCGCAACTGGTGGAGTGCATCTCGCAGCACCACACGCCGGAGCGTTGCCACCCGCAGTTCGACAACCTGCTGAAGTGTGTGCACCTGGGCGGCTTGGCCGCCGCCGCGCTTACGCATCAGGATCCCAAGAAGAAGCTGGGCGCGTTCATCATCCGGGCCCGCGAGTGGTTCCAGATCGACGGGAACGCGTCGCGCGAGCTGCTGCCGCTGATCTCCAAGGGCGCGGCGGAAGTGTCGAAACTGCTGGAGATCCGCACGGGTGAGAGCCCGGACGTCTCGCAGATCCTGAGCGAAGCCCACGAGATGCTGATCGCGACGCAGGAGGAGATGCGGGAGCAGGCGGCGGAACTCCAGCGCAAGAACGACGAGCTGGCCCGCCAGACGGTGACCGATGGCCTGACCGGCGCGCACAACCGCAAGTACTTCGACCGCGAACTGCCCGGCGCGTTCGAGTGCGGGAGCCTCGAGTCTTCGCCGCTCTCGCTGCTCTTCATAGACGGCGACAAGTTCAAGTCGGTCAACGACACGCACGGGCACAAGGCCGGCGACGCGGTGCTGATCGAACTTGCGAAGCGGATGCGAGACACCGTCGGCGAGCGTGGGCACGTCTGCCGGTACGGCGGCGAGGAGTTCGCCATCATCCTGCCGCGCGCCGACGTCGATCATGGCATGCAGATCGCCGAGGAAGTGCGGGCCTGCGTCGAGGCGTCGCCCGTCGACATCGCGCACACCGGCGCCAAGGTCGACTCGCTCCGCGTGACCGTGAGCGTCGGCGTCGCTTCGTGCATCCCGGGTCGCGACCGCGAGAGCGCCGAGACGCTCGTTCAGCACGCCGACCACGCCGTGTACCACGCCAAGAAGACCGGCCGCAACCGCGTCGCGCGGTGGGGCACGTTCAACCCCAACGAAACGCCCATCGAAGCACCCGCGCCCAAGACCGAACCCGCACCGGCGGCGACTCCGATCGTGAAGCCCGAACCCGCGGCCCCGGTCGCGAAGATCGAACCGGCGACCAAGCCCGAGCCCGTCGGCGTGCTACTGATCGACGACGATCCGCTCGCGATCCGGCTGCTCCAGGTGCTGCTCTCGAAGAAGGGCGGGATGCGCATCTCCACCGCATCCAGCGGCGAGGAGGGCGTGGAGGTTCTCTCCTCGGGCGCACCGCTGCCGGACATGGTGATCGTCGACGCCCGCATGCCGGGGATGTCGGGGCTGCAGTTCATCAAGTGGCTGAAGTCCAACAAGGCCACGGCGAAGATCCCCGCCGCGATGCTCACGGGCGTGAACCACGACGCGGTCCGCGCCGGTTCGCTCGCCGCGGGCGCGAGCCTGTTCGTGGAGAAGACCGAGTTCTGCGCGAAGCCCGACGAGTGGATCGCGAAGATGCTGAAGGTCGTCGCCGCCGCGAAAGCCGCCTGAGATCAGTGCGCGTTGCGGTGGACGAACCCGCGGAAAAGCGTGAGCCAGAGGATCTTGACGTCAAAGCCAAGGGACCAGTGGCGGACGTAGAACAAGTCGAGTTGCAGCCGCTTCTTGAGGGACGTGTCGCCGCGGAGCCCGTTGACCTGGGCCCACCCGGTGATGCCGGCCTTCACGTGCTGACGCAGCATGTACCCGCGCCAGTCCTCGCGGAACTTGAGGATGAGCTCGGGGCGTTCGGGGCGCGGGCCGACGAGGCTCATCTCGCCGCAGAGCACGTTGAACAACTGGGGCAACTCGTCGAGGCTGGTGCTCCGCAGCCAGCGTCCCACCGGGGTGATGCGTGAGTCGTCGCGCGAGGTCCAGCGGGCGGGTCCCTGCTCGTCCTCGGCGTAGTACATCGTCCGGAACTTGTAGATGTTGAACTGCTCGCCGCCAAGGCTCACGCGGCGTTGCTTGAAGATCACGGGCCCCGGGCTCGTGGCGCGGATCACCAGCGCGATCAGGATCATCAGCGGCGAGAAGAGCAGCAGCCCCGCGAGCGAACCGGCGAAGTCCAGCACGCGTTTACCGATGCCGCCGAGCCCGTGCTCGCTCGGGCACTCGCGCACGCTGAGGATCGGCATGCCGTCGAGCTCGTGGACACCCATGCTCTGCGGAACGTACTTCGGCGGCACGTCCGGGATGATCCGCACGTCCACCGCGTACCGCTCGAGACGCGCGAGGATCACCGGGATCTGGGATGCGCGGGCCGTCGGCAGCGCGAGGTAGACCGCGTCGGGCTTCTCCTGGTCCATCAGCTTCTCGAGGTCACCGAGCCCGCCCTTGACCGGTCGGTCGGCGCACTCGTTCTGGGTCGTCGATTCCTGATGGGAAATGAAGTACGCGACGCTGATCCCGGTCCAGGCGTTGCGATCGAACGTCCTTGCCGCGATCCGGCCCAGGCGCCCCGTGCCCACGATGGCGACGTGGCGCAGGTTCCATCCGCGCCGGCGGATCGCACGCAGCCCAAGCCGGGACGTGCCCCGCACCGCCAGCAGCATCGTCAGCATGAGCACCGCCATGGTCGCCAGCTCGAAGCGGGCCCCGTCCAGGTGCGCGCCGCCGATCTCGATCGTCCGCGTTCCCGCCCACGCGCCCATCGGGTGCGTGCCCAGGACCCACAGCACGACGATCACGCCGACGCACGTCGCCAGGGACGCCTTCACGATCTGCACCAGCTCCGCGCCCATCCCCCGGTCGCGCCGCGCCCGGTACAGCCCGAAGGCCCACACCGCGCTCAGGCCCAGCGGCACCGCGAAGAGCGACAACGGCTCACGCACCACCCGCAGCCACCCGTCCTCGAACCCGCCTTCGACCCACGCCCGCCGCGCCGCCCACGCGCCCACGCACGACGCCACGATGATCGCGGCATCGGCGACGCACAGCAGTGCGACGAAGAACTGGTGTCGTTGTTTCAGCACGCCCTACGCATCCCCTTCGTCCCCTTCGAGCCGCCCCCGCGGACTCGGTCCTCTGAGTGTCGCCCCCACCCCGCGCGATGTCAAGAACATCGACGCGGGCAACGGTTTCTCGTCAATCCTCCCCGTCAGCCCCCGCCCGTCCACTCCGGTCCCTGACGCGGAGATGGGGTCTTCCCCGACAGTTGGCGGAGGAGTTCCTTCTCGGCGTCGCTCAGCAGAGCAGAGGGCGGAGGAACGACGCGGACCACCGCGTAGAGATCCCCGATTCTGCCTTCCGCGTCCTTGATGCCCTGACCTTTCAAGCGCAGCCGGCGACCGCTCGCCGAATCGGGGGGAATGCGGATCTCGGCCGATCCTCCCAGGGTCGGGACGGAGACCGATGCGCCCAGCGTGGACTCCGCGATGGTGACGGGCACCTCGACGGTGAGGTCGAGCCCCTTGCCGGGAGCGTCGGGGCTGCCTCGGACGAACAGGGGATGCCGGGCGACGTGGACCGTGAGCAGGAGCTGAGCGGGTTCGCCCGATGGGCCCAGGGGTCCCTGCAGCCGCAGGACCGCGCCTTCTTCGACCCCTGCGGGGACCTTGACCTCAACCTCGCGCGACTTGCCGCCCGCGCTGATGCGGATCGACTTCTTGCCACCCTTCGCGCAGGTCATGAAGTCGACGTCGAGATCCTCCTCGAGTTCGATGGGGCCGCGAGGGCGTCGTCCACGCGCACCGGCGGCGTTGAAGGGCCCGGTGGATCTCGCGGCAGGATCCCCCGCGAAGATGGATTCGAAGATCGACGAGAGGTCGTCGGGGTCGAAGTCCATGCCGTCGATGTTGATGCCCGCCTGGCGCGCACGCGGGCCGGCGCGGCCGCGAGCACCCTGGCCCGGGGGAGGGGCGCCGACGCCGGCTTC
>JBIKMF010000406.1:0-3589 GCA_044359425.1 Phycisphaerales bacterium | reverse complement strand
AAGATGATGCCGAGCACGATGAGCATCGCGAAGCCGCGAGCGTGGCGGGGAGATGCGTTCATCAGCCTGTCCCCCCAGTCGTTCCCGACGTGCCCGAGGAGTCGGTGTCGGTCTCTTCGTCCTCGGTTTCCGGCGGGACCGGCACGCGATCGAGCGAGACGATACGACGGGCGATCGCCTCGACCTTGCCCTCGTCGTCGGTCGCGGTGATCGTCACGCGCACGGCGTGGGGGATGCCGTCGTTGTCGCTGTCCCACGCGGTGAACCAGGCGGTTCCGTCGTACGCATCGACGCCGAAGGACACGATGCCCCGGAACTCCGGGGCGGCCACACCGCCACCGTCGACCGCGATGTCGAAGCCGGTGTCGACCCGTCGCCAGAGCGCCGAGGTGCCTTCCGGTGTCGCGGCCACGCGGTACTGCGACTCGAAGAGGTGGCCTTCGGGCACGCCGTCGAGCCCGCGCAGCGGGCGGCGGCTGGTGAACAGCAGGAGCAACTCGTCGCGGGGGGATGCCGGTGAGCCCGCGTCGGAAATCGCGACCTTTGCGAACGTGAGGTCCGAGGACCGTGCTGCCGCGATGAGATCGAGGGCCACACGACCGGCGGCGGCTTCGGCACGCGCGAAGGCGACCTGCCGGGAGACGGAGGAGTTGCGGGCCTTGATCATGCGAGCGAGCGCGAAGGACGCCCCGCCGAGGACCAACGAGGCCACCATGAGCCCGACGAGGAGCTCGATGATGGTGAACCCCCGAGATGTCCGCGAGCGGTGGTTCATGGCTAGTACCTGACGATCGGGTCCGCGGGCTTGCGCTCCGGGTCGGGTTCTTCTCCCAGTCGTGGTGCGATGTACGTTTCGATGGACTCGGAGCGGACAGCTCCCGCAGAGACCCAGGAGATCTTCGCCGTCACGAGGTACGGCTCGCCGCCCTCGCCCCCGCTGAGGGACAACGCGTAGCGGTACGAGGCGAACGGGGCATCGCACTGCCCTTCAACCGGATACTGCGAGGCGTAGTCGTCCGGGCCGCGAGCCAGCACGAGGTTCAGCTGTTCGTCGAGCAGCATCGCGACGGTCTGGAGTTCCTCACCCCGCCGCTGCATCTCAAGGGCCCGCGCGGTGAGGCTGACCATCGCGGCCAGCGCGATGCCAAGCAGCATCGCGGCCACGAGGACATCGACGAGCACCACGGCGCGACTGCTGCGGATGCGATTGATCACCACGGGGCGTCCGCCTTTCCCGAGGCGTCGAGATCGACCACGCCGACCTCGTCTCGCGGCCTGGCGCCGGTCGCCTCAGAAACCGCGGCCCGCATGCCTGTCGCGGGGAGTTCGATCGTCCACGCCCGGCCGGTGAGCGGGCTCACCGCGCGAACAACGAGCGAGGGCCGGCGCGTGCTCTGCGGGAACTCGTACCACCAGCGATCAGGATCAAGCGCAACGCCGTCGCTCGACACCTCCGCCATCTGAATGTGAAACGCGTCCGCGGCGGGGGTGAGCGGGTCCGCCTTCCAGGTGGCCTTGCCGGTAACGGCATCGACCGTCCGTCCCCACAGTTCAACGCGCGATCGATCGACGTCGTACGTGAGGGCCAGGGGCTGGCTCGCGAACGCGTCACGCCGCGCCGCGGTCGAGATCAGCTCGGCAAGGCTGTTGACCGCGAGCTCCGCGTCTCGGTCCGTGGCACGGAACGCACGGGGCACCACGACCGCCGCCACAAGCGCGATGATGACGATCACGATGAGCGTTTCGATCATCGTGAAAGCACTTCGGATGTGGGAGGTCGGGGGAAGGCGTCGCATCAGTCCTTCTTGCCGTTCACGACGTCCTTGGCCTCTTCTTCACCGCCGGGCTGCCCGTCCAAGCCGTAGCTGACCACGTCGAAGTCCACGTTGAACTGGCCGGGGATGACGAGAACGTACTTGTTGCCCCACGGATCGAGTAGTGCGTCCGAGTTGTCCACGTACGGCTGGAACTTGTCTTCCGCGACGTTCGAGGGCCGCTCCCAGAGGATCATGATGTCCGACCCGGGCTCGATCGACCCGTGGTCCAGCATGAACTGCCGGACCAGGTTCGCGAGCGTCTCGACGTTGGACTTCGCGACCGCCTGCTTGCTCTGGCCGACCCGGCCGAAGATGCGGGGCGCGATGACCGCGGCGAGAACGCCGATGATGACGATCACCACCAGGATTTCCATGATGCTGAACGCGGACCGGGCCGCGAATCGACGTGTCTTCTTCATCGCAAACTCCTTGCAACCGAGGGATCAACCGCTCATCACCGCGTTTTGGAACTCGAGCAGCGCGAGCAGCACCGCCAGGACAATGAAACCGACAACTCCCGCCATGCACACGATGAGCAGCGGGGGGAACACCGCGTTGAAGAGCTTCACGCTCATCTCCGTGCGTTCCTCGAAGGCGCGGGCCGCCTGGCCCAGCAGTTCGTCCAGCTTGCCCGATCGTTCACCGATGTTCACGATCTGGACAAGCATGGGAGGGAAATAGCCGCTGTTCTCCATGGGCTCCGCGATCGTGCGTCCCGCGGCGACCTGCTCGCACACCGTGTCGATGACACCTTCCATCGCGCGGTTGCCGAGGGTGCCCTTGGTGACCTTCAGCGACTGGATGATCGGGATCCCCGCCATCGCGAGGGTCGAGAGCGTTCGTGTGAACCGGGCGACCGCCGCGTCCTTCACGAGCCGCCCGAGCACCGGGACGCTCAGCATCACGGTGTCCACCTTCATGCGGCCCTCGGGGTCGCGGTAGTACATCACCGCCGCGAAAACGGCGAAGACCGCCGCCGGCACGGCGATGTACCAGTAGTCGGCGAAGAAGTGCGATGCCCCCAAAACGACCTGCGTCGGGAGGGGCATGTTGAACTTGTGCCCGGCCAGTGGCTTGAGGAGCGTGGGAACGATGAAGGTCACCACGACGATCACCGCGCCGACGATGAGGACCAGCAGAATGGCCGGGTACATCACCGCGCTGGTGATGGCACGCCGCAACTTGAGATCCTTGTCGAGAAGCTCGGCCGCCTGCGCGAGCACCTCGTCGAGCTTGCCGGAGGCCTCACCGGCGCGCGTGAGGTTGACCACGAGATCCGTGAACGGACGCCCCCAGCGCGTCATGGCGTCGCTGAGGGTCTTGCCCTGTTCGACCTCGGTGATCAGCGAGTCGATCATCGCTCGCTGCGACTTCGTGCGCCCTTGCTTGCCCAGTGTGCGGAGTGCCTGCGTGAGCGGGAGCCCCGCCATCGTCGCCGTCGCGAGTTCGCGGATGAACATCGCGACTTCAGAGCGGGACATGACGGACCCGTGCGCCGCACGTTCCGCCGAGACCGTCGTGGCGCCGCCGGCCTCGGCCTGTGCCAGCGAGGTCGGGGTCACGCCCCGGCGGATCAGTTCGCGCAGCGCGGTCTGACGGTCGGGGGCGTCGATCGTCGCCTGGGTTCGATCAGCGGTTGTATACGCAAACGTGGCCAAGCGTCACCTCGTGCTCCGCACGATCTCTTCTTCCGCGTCCTGCGTGGAGCGCAGGACTTCTTCCACGGTCGTCTCGCCCGACGCCGCCTTGATGAGTCCGTCCTTGCGCATCGT